>JAIFTM010000028.1 GCA_019661745.1 Mollicutes bacterium PWAP
CAATTGCATCTTTGGGGTTACATCTATCAAACTCGTCAATCATCTGATAGACTTTCCTTTGATAAGATATCTTTTAAGGCATTATATTTATTTATGAAAGAAAAGAATTGTTAATAATTTTTGGGGCATCTTATAAAAGAGATTTGATAACGGATTTAAATTTCTTTTTAGCTAATCAAGAAGAAAATTTTAATTTTTCAGAATGATTATAAAATTCAATTAATAATCTATTTATAGGTGAATAATATTCATCTTTTTCTCAAGCTTTGAATTCGATTACAATATTTTTTTCATTTTTATATTCATTCAGTTTTTTCTTTATTATATTAAGTGCTGTTGATTTGCCGGTGCCATATTCGCCCTCTATTGCAAATCTAGATTTATTTTTTTGTTATTTAATTTGATACCATCAATAAATTCCTGAACTAATTTTTTTATTCCAAGTTCATCTTTTAAATTTTCATCATCTGTATTATATTTTGAATTATTTTTTTTAATGTGTCTTGTATTTCATCAGTTAAAAATTTTAGTTATCAAATAAATACAAAAAAAAGCTGCTAATGCTGCTGCTATTAAAAATGTTTTTAAATCTTCATTCATAATTAAATTATAGTATTTTTAATAAGGGGAAAAGAATCTATGAATTTTTTTTGTTATTTTTAAGGTATTCAATATCTACATTTAAAATTTCTATAAATAATTAGAATAATAATTGTTTGTAATAGGTAACTCAATGAAATATTAAGTTGAGGGCCAAATTTAATATTTGATAAAATGATTTTTAAGTAATAAAAATTTTAAAAAACACTTGTAAAATGTTGTTTATAATTAAGTTAATTCTCTCATTTTATCAATGATATGAAAAATATTTTGTTTTTTATAAAATTTTTTAGAATAAATTTAAATTTCATCGTCAAGTTCTCTCTCTTTTAAAACATCAAATATAGGTGACATTTCTTTAATTTGATTATATAAAGCTCTAAGTTTTGTAGAAGAAAATTCTTTGAAATCAGGAAAAAAGTCTAATTCAATATTAGTGTCTTTAAATCAATGCCTGTTTCTGTATTTGTCTTTTTCCCCTCCAAGAAAAACATAATTATGGCCTCCGGTTGTTTTTACCATATTATCAATAAGATATAGAGTCCAATCTCCAGAATCATCTCCTTCGTGAGTAAGATCGGGTAGAATAGACACATTATCAGCTTTTATTTTAGAAAATTTAATTACCAATTCTCTCATTTGTTTAACATCATAACTATTGCGTCTGGATGTTTCTTTACTTTTTCCTACAAAAATATAAACTTCTTTATATTTTTCTTTAGCATATTTAATCATTTCAATATGACCTTTATGAATGGGTTGGAATCTACCTAGAATTACTGCTGTTTTTTTCATAATAAATTAATTATATAATGAAATAAAAAAATAGATATAAAATGACTATTTAAATATTAAAGTTTATTTAGATGTTTTTTTAATATGATCGAAAGCTTCTCATTTAGCGTCTTCAATTTTAGAAATTCTAGAATTATAAACATTAAGAAAATCTACATTTCTTTTATCAAGCGCCTTTTCAGCAGCAAAAGAATGATAAACTTTTGCTGTATTTCATTTAGGATGTTTAACCCTTATATTTTTAATAGTTTCATTATAAAAGTGTTGAATTTTATTTTCTTCCATTAAAAAGTTTTTGTTGGCTAAATCAACTAACTCTTTGTATTTAGATTCATCTTTATTTACTTCAGAATTAGAATTATTTTCTTTGTAGTTTTTAATATCTTCATATTGATTAGCATTAATAATTCTTAAATCTAATTTGTAATTTTTTGAATTAATTTTATAAATTTTTGTTTCTCTATAAGATTTAGAAAGATTTTCTTTTAAAAATTTAGCTTTTTCTTTGACATAAAGATTGTCATATTTTTTTCTTAAATCACTTTTTATAATATTATATTTATCAACAATACCTTGAATAGTAGCATTATAAATATTTAAATCTGCAGAAGTATTTTGAGATTTAGAAGAAAGTCTTCTTCTTTTTTCTCTTCTTGTTAGAGCAACACCAGATTGGATATCTTGCACAACACTGCGATTAGGGTATTTAGAAAATATCATACTTTCAGCACGGTGGTTTTTATATTCTATAGATGAAGTAAATCATTTATTAAATATTCTAGAAGTAAATTCTTGCAATCCTACAAGTGCAACCGGTGCTAAAAGTGTACCTAATTCCATAGAAACAGTAGCACTTACTAATGAACTAGTAGCATCTGATTGAGACATTGTTGAATGAAAACCATTTCCCAAATCAGTATGATTAGCAGCTAAAGCACCATTTGTCAAGTCAATACCTATTCCGCCTTGATTTGCACCTCATAACAATCCAGGAATTTGTTGAGAAAGTCCTCTAGCTGGATTAATAGCTGCAGAACCAGTAACCATACCCATGTATACATCAAGAGCAATAATAAAACAAATTATAATATCTCTATATTTACCTAAGTTTACTCCAGTAAAAATTGGTCACATAAGAACCATCATCATAATTAATTCAACTACGAATATTAATATAGAACCAACAGTTATTAAACCTTTGGTTGTAAGATGAGTTTTGGCCATTAATGAAGAACCAGCCTTGTGGGCATTAATAGCATGATTCGCAATTGAGGAACTATTTCCATGTCCAGCAAAGTAAATAATAATACCAACTAAAATACCTGCAACAAATTGGATAATAATTTTATATGTAAAATATTTTGTAGTGTTTTTTCCAGTTATTCATCTATACATTGATACTGCAGGATTTAAATCACAAGATCAACGTAAAAATACAACTAATAAAATACCAACTACAACAAATCCTGCATAAATTCCTACAAGGAATTTTGCATAAAAGAAATGTTCTATTTCTTCTCCTGAACTTGTAACTGAAATAGATAATCCAGCTAAACCTAAAGCTATTAAAATAGTTCCAATAAATTCAGAAATACCGTGTTTAAATCATGTGAGTTTGTTTTTAGGTTCAACTACATCTTCTCTATTTTTTTTGCCTAATGACAATAACATATTTTTATTCCTTTCTTTTTTTAATATTATTAAAGTTTTTAATTTTAAACATTTTTTAATTTTAAACATATTATTATTTTAAAATTTTAAGATAAAAACAAAAAAATTATACTCTAATTTATAATATATATATGCAAAAAGGATACACAAATAAAACTTATATAGAAAGTGATAAATTTATCAAAGAAAAAAAACATAATGGCTTTAATCATAAAGTTAATTATGAAGTTGTTAATAAATTAAATTTTGTTCCTAAATTAGTTGAACAAACAAACAAAAAAATAATTACAAAATTCATAAATGCAGAAAATACAATAAAAATTGAATGAACTAAAGACTTATTAGAGCAAATTGCTTTTAAAATTAGAAAAGTTCATTTACTTGATTATAGAGATTTCCCTAAAAGAAATCTTAAAAAAAGAGTGATTTATTATATGAAAAAAGCAAAAGAAAATGGGTATGACTTAACTCTAATAAATAAATACTGGAATAAAATGAGCAAAATTTTTACAAAAATGAATACAAATAATGCTACACACAATGATTTGGCCCCTTATAATATTTTAAACAATGAAGGAGAATTAATAATTACTGATTGAGAATATTCCACACGAGGAGATAAACATTTTGATTTAGCTTATTTTATTATTAAGTCTAAATTAAATCCAAAACAAGAAAAGATTTTTTTAAATTCATATGATTCCACTGAAGAATATCAAACTTGATTTGAAGATTGATTGGAAAATAATAAAAAAGCAGTTTCTTATATTACAATTTTATGAGCATATGCTTATAATAAAACTAATTTTATAGATATAAAGTTCTATGAAAATATTTTAAAAAAATAAAATATTAAATTAATTCTATCATTTTTTTATAAGCTATTAAACCGGATTTTTTTATTCTATTATTAATATCATCGTTGTTTTCTACATCTGAACCTACTACATCAGAAACACATTTGACAACATTAAAGGGAATATTATTTTTAAACGCTATTTGAGCATAGGCAGCAGTTTCCATATCAAAAATTGTTGAATTTAAATTATTTTTAAAATTTTTCATAACTTTTTCTTCAAAAATGAAACTATTAGTTGTTACTATATTAGTTTTAGAACATTGTTTAATATTATTTTTATAAAAGGGTAATTCTCCTGGAGTTTGACCTTGAGGGTACCAAGGAGTAGTGACATCACCTAAAATAAATTTTTTAGGAATTACAACTTCATAAATTTCATGATTTTTGTAAGCACCAACCGCACCATAGTTTCAAATTTCTAAAATATTGAAATTTTCTATTAAAGATTGCATTGCAGCGCCTGCATTTACAACTCCAATACCACTATGTACAAAAATAATGTTATTTTCAAGAATTTTAAAATTAAATTGAAAAATTTTTTTAGTTTCTATTACTTTTAAGTTTATTTTTTTTATTTCATTTTCGTCTGCAACTATAATTGCTTTATATAATTTTTTCATAATTATATTATAAAAAAATAATGGAATTATCCATTAATAATATCATTATAAATTTTTATTTGTTCATCAGAAATAGAAATATTATTTTTAATAATAAAATCTTTAGTAATTCTAACAATTTCTTTAAATCCTTCATTTATATTATTCAAAGCAAGTTCTCTTACTTTATTAATTCCGGTAAAAGATCTTCCTACAGATAATTTATCAGCAATATATATAATTTTATCTAATAAAGTAATTTTATCAACTTCTCTTAAAGAAGTATGATATTGAATAGATTCAATGAACTCTATATCATCAATACCATATTCATTTTTTAGTCATAAAGCGGCAGTTGTTTGATGCATTTTATAACTTTCCACTTTAGAATTATCTATACCAAGCATTTCTAAGAAACCTGCATTAGTTTTTTCAGGTCATCTTTTGCAAATATCATGAACTAACCCAGCAAAAAAAGCTTTTGTAGAATCATAATCATTTTTTTTAGCATATTCAGCAGCTAAAGAAGCTGTATTTCGTGAGTGAATTAACCTTTTATGATCTACTCAGTTTTTTAAGATATCTTCCAAATAAAGATAATTTTGTGAAATATATATTTTAACTAAATCATTTAAATTGTTGAAGAAACCATTTTTTACATTTTTATTATTATTATTTTCATAAATTTTATTTTCAATTACAATTCCATTATATTTTTTAAGAAGATTTTTTTTAAATGGTTTAGATGTTC
>JAIFTM010000029.1 GCA_019661745.1 Mollicutes bacterium PWAP
ATAAAATACATTCAGTTAATGGTCTTTTTAAAGATGAAACTATCTTAGAACCAATTTATATAGCCCACTCTATATCTTTTAATGCTAGTCTTATACATAAGATGGTTCAAAAATATAATCAAAAAAATAAAATTTTATTTTTTTGATTATATTTAAATAATTACTTTTTCTTTTCTTCTATTAATTTTCATAATTCTTTTGCAGATGTATAATTAGGGCCTATCTCTATAGATTTACTAAAATCTTCTATATCTTTGTCATATTTCTTTTGTTCTTCATAAATATTACCTTTATTGTTGTATATAGCTGAATGTTTATAATTTAATTTTATAGATTCTTTAAATAATAATATTTTTTTTCAAAATTTTTAGTCTCGAAAGCCTCTAAAAAATATGTTGCAAAAGAATTATTTATTTTTTCTAAAACAATTCCTTTTAAATCTGGGAAAACCGATTTATGAGTTTTATTTTTTAAATATTTTACAATTTCTTTTATAGATTTATAAGAAATAGTTATTTTATAAATTTCTTCATTTTCATTTCCATTTTGATTATCTAATAAAAAATAAGATTTTTGGGCAATTGCCCTATTTGAAATGTAAGGAGATTTATAGATTAGGTTTTTTTCTTCAAAATTAGATATTTCTTCTTTAAACTTTTCTTTATTTGCTTCTAATATATAAATTGCTGCATTTTTCTTATTTACTACAATTTGACCCGTCAATGCAAATCATGTTGCAATCATAATATCATCAGTAAAATCAATCAAAGGTGTATTAATGTTTTTAGGGTGTTGTAGTGTAGCTAAATCTTTTAAATAATTTTTTTATCATCTAAATATATTTAAAAAATATTAATATTTTTTCTAAATATTTCTTTAAGTGTTTTTTCATCTTCTTTTTCTTTATTTTCTTTTGTTTCTTCCTTTATTCAAGATGAATCAATTTCTCATTCTTCTTTTCTTTGTCCCTGAATAAAAACACTTCATCAAAAACAAACTAATTCTTTAAAATCTTCTAAATTTTTTTGATTTTCTATTTTTCTTCTTTAAATAAATATTCTATTTTATCAATCTGCATTCGCAAGTTTAATAATAGCTTCCACATATATTTGTATAGCTTTTAAAATTGATTCAATT
The DNA here is from genome assembly GCA_019661745.1 of Mollicutes bacterium PWAP. Lineage (GTDB taxonomy): Bacteria > Bacillota_I > Bacilli_A > Mycoplasmatales > Metamycoplasmataceae > JAIFTM01. The sequence goes on from JAIFTM010000029.1 coordinate 1,138, forward strand.
GCAATTCTTTCATCAATGTTGTGCATTCTTTCTTCTTCTCCTGGAAATAACATTCCAAATGCCAAACAATTAGGAATTACTTTGGCATAAGTTCCTCCGCCAGATAATTCTGGTTTAGCATTTTTATCACCTGTTATATCTCTATAAGAATTTATAAGTATTTTAGTTAATTTTTTTTCTTCAGATATAAATAAAGGATTAGAAATTTTATTTGGTTTAATATTATCAAAATATTTTATTAATTTCTTTTCAATGAATTCTTTAGTAAATATTGATGGGAATCTTAAATCTACATGAATTTGATAATTTCCTTTTTCTGTTTTAATAATTCCACACGAAGAAGAAGGTTTCCCTTTTATCAAACCTTCTTCTTTTGAAACTTCTAATCCAAAACCTTCTCCATAAAATTTATCATGGAATAAATTTAAAATTTTTTGTGTTGAATTATCATAAGAAAAATCATTTATCATTTTTAATACATTTGTAGAAGCGCTTATTCCATTTTCAGGCATTGAACCATGAGAAGGTTTTCCTTGACCTTTAATAGTCAAAGTATTTCCATTATCAATTATTTCTAGATTTATTAAATCATTTTTATGAGAATTAAAAAATCCTATCATTCCTTTTTCTTTTTTTACTATAGCTTCTGCATATTCAGCAACAGCATTAACCACTTCTCCTCCAAAAAATTTAATTATTAATGGGTGTTTTTTATTTATAGTTGCTTCAAAGATTGCTCCACCTTTTTCCCCATTAACTAATGGAAAAGTATTATCAGCTGTAAAAGAAGCAATAGGGTATGGAAATTTTTCAAAGTAGTGAGTTAAACCTAAGTGATTTCTTTCTTCATTTCCGCCAATTATTAATCTTATTTCTCTATTTAATTTAATTTTGTTTTCTTTAATGAATTTAAGTGCCAAGTATACTGCAATAGTAGGACTTTTATCATCTTGCGTTCCTCTTCCATAAATGTATCCATCTTTAAATTCTCCACTTAATGGATCAAAACTTCAACTTCTTGAATCAAAAGGCACAGTATCTATATGATTTGCAATCCCAATATAATTTTTATTATTTATTTTTCCCAAACTAACTGTGGCAACTTCATTTTTGAAATTGTTGAAAATAAATCCATCTTTTTTAGCTCATTTTTCAATTAAGTCAAAAGATTTTTTAACACCTTCTCCAAACGGGTATTCTTTTGTTATTTTTTCTTCATAAAATGTTGTATCAATTTTTACTAGTGATGATACTTTTTTAATTATTTCTTCTTTGTTCATAATTTCATTATAAATCAAATTTAAAACTTGAAATATTAGAAAAAGTATTAATTTATTTTATTTTTTTAAGATCTAAAAACAAAATTAAATCGTTTTTTCAATTGAATGAAAAAAACTTTATTGTAACCATTGAAACCAATATATTTTTATATTATTATTGTTCTATAATATATTAACATTTAAGGAGTTTAGTTTATGAAAGAAAAAGTATTAATTTTATTAGAAAATATTGCTAAAGAATTAGGTTTTGAAGGTTTTGTTGAACTTACTCCTAGTAAAGGTCATGGCGATTTTTCAACTAACTTAGCTATGAAAATGTCTCGTCAAATGAAAAAAAATCCCAAAGACATTGCATTAATAATTAAAGAAAAAATTATTTCTGATTTTATTGAAGAAATTGAAATTGCTGGGCCTGGTTTTATTAACTTAACTTTAAAAGGTAATGTTATTGCTTTAGAAGTCAAAAAAGCACTAGAACAAAAAAATTTATTTGGTTCAAGTAATCAAGGCAAATATATCAATGTTGAATATGTTTCTGCTAATCCAACAGGTAAACTTCATCTTGGTCACGCTCGTGGCGCAGTTGTTGGTTCTGTTTTATCAAATATTCTAATTTTTGCAGGAAACAAAGTAGATCAAGAATATTATGTTAATGATGCAGGAAACCAAATTAATATTTTAGCTATTTCTACTTTTATTAGATATCAACAAGAATTTGGGATGGATGTTCAACTTCCAGAAAATTCTTATGGTGGTGAAGAAATAATTCAAGTTGCAAAAACCTTTAAAGAAAAATATGGAAATAAATTTGTTAATTCTTCTTTAGATGCAAAAACAACTAAAAATATTTTTAGAAATGAAACAAAAGACTTATTACTTGAATGAATTAAAAAAGATTTAGAAGATATTCAAATTAAAATGGATTTTTATAGTTCAGAACAAAGAATGTATGATGAAAACAAAATTGATGAAGCTCTTGAAAAACTAAAAAAACATACTTTCATTGAAGATGGAGCGACTTGATTAGATACTATTTCAAAAGGCGATGATAAAAATAGAGTTTTGATAAAAAAAGATAAAACTTTCACTTACTTAACTCCTGATATTGCTTATCATAATGTTAAATTAAGTAGAGGATATAATGAATTGATTAATATTTGAGGAGTTGATCACATTGGTTATATAAAACGAATAGAAGTTGCACTTAATTACTTAGGTCTTCCTTCAGATAAACTTGATATTCTTTCTATTTCATTGGTAAAACTTCTTAAAAATGGTAAAAAACTAAAAATGTCTAAGCGTGCAGGCACTGGGTTTACCATTGAAGATCTTGTTAAAATTACAAGTAGTGATATAGTAAGATATTTTATGGCGTCCAAAGCTGTAACTTCTAATTTTTCATTTGATGTTGAAAAATTAAAAGAAAAAACAAATGATAATCCTCTTTTTTCAATACAATATTCAAATGTTCGTGCAAAAAGTATTCTTAAAAAAACTTTAATAAAAGAATTATGTTTTGAAGGTGTTTATTCAAAAAAAGAAACTGATCTTATTAATCACTTAATGAAGTTTGGAGAAAAAATTCTTTATGTTGCTAATAAACATAAAGTTCATGTTATTCCTACTTATATGTTGGAACTTTCAAGTCTTTTTAATACTTTTTATGCTGATAATAAAATTATTGGAAATCCAAGAGAAGAATTTATATTACCAATTGTGAAATTATTTAATAATGTAATTGATAAATGTTTAGAATTAATGGGACTAACTAGTCCAGAAAAAATTTAAGGAGTTATTATGGCTGATAATTTAAAATATATAACGGTTCGTGGTGCAAAAGAAAATAATCTTAAAAACATTGATGTTACTATTCCTAAAAATTCACTTGTTGTTTTAACTGGTGTTTCAGGCTCTGGCAAGTCATCTCTTGCTTTTAATACAATTTATGAAGAAGGAAGAAGAAGATATGTCGAATCTCTTTCTTCATACGCTAGACAATTTTTAGGAAATTCTAAAAAACCTTTAGTTGATTCAATAGATGGATTACAACCCGCGATTAGTATTGAACAAAAAACTACTAATAATAATCCTCGTTCTACAGTGGGAACAGTTACTGAAATTTATGACTATTTAAGACTTTTGTATGCTCGTGTTGGCGAAGCTTTTTGTCCAACTCACAATATTAAAGTTGTTAGTGAAACTAATGAACAAATTTTAAAACAAATTTTTAAAAATAATTTAGGAGAAAAAATAATTTTATCTTCTCCAGTTGTTATAAATGAAAAAGGTTCACATCAAGATGTTTTTGAATCATTAAAAAAAGAAGGCTTTATAAGGGCCATTGTCAATGGAAAAACTATTAGACTTAGCGAAGAAATTAAATTAAGAAAAAATTCTAGACATTACATTGATGTTATTATTGATAGAACTCTTATTGAAGAAGAAAGAAGATCTCGTATTGCTGAAGGAATGGAAGTGGCAATTAAATTTAGTGATGGAATTGTTAAAGTAACAAATGAATTTGGTCAAATAAGAAATTACAACAAGAAAGCTTCTTGTCCTGAAGGTGATTTTTCACTACCTAAATTAGAAACAAGATTATTTTCTTTTAATTCTCCACAAGGTATGTGTAGTGAATGTAAAGGTTTAGGCTTGTCTCTTAGAACAGATGTAAAAAAACTTATTTTGGGTGAAAAAACAATCAATACAGGCGGAGTTACATATTTTAAAAATCTTATTGGATCTGAAAATTTAGAATGACAAACTTTTGAAGCGCTTTTAGATTTTTATGAAATTGATAGAAACACTAAAATGAAAGATTTATCTAAAAAAGTAATCAATTATATTATTGAAGGTTCAGAACATGTTATTTCTTATCAAACAGTTTCTAAAACGGGATTAGTAAGAGAATATTCACGAATTATTGAAGGTCTTTCTGACAAAATTGAAAGAAAACATATTAATTCTGGTTCTGAAATGGTTAGAAATTGATTCAAGAAAAATTTTCTTTCAGAAATTAAATGTAAAAAATGCTTAGGTGCAAGAGTTAATGAAAATGCAAGAAGTATTTTGATTAATGATAAAAACATATATGAATTTACATTATTACCAATTAAAGAAGCATTTGATTTTATTGAAAACTTAGCATTTCACGGCTCAAATGTTGAAGTTGCTAAATTAATAATCAATGAGATTGCTTCAAGACTTGAATTTTTAATAAATGTTGGACTTGATTATATTTCTTTAGATAGAAAAGCAGAAAGTCTTTCTGGTGGTGAATCTCAACGTATTAGACTTGCTACCCAAATTGGTTCAAACCTTACTGGAGTTCTTTATGTTCTTGATGAACCTTCTATTGGGCTTCACCAAAGAGATAATGATAGACTTATATCTACTCTTAAACATATGGTTAGTATAGGCAATACTTTATTTGTTGTAGAACATGATGAAGATACTATCAGAGAAGCAGATTTCATTGTGGATATTGGCCCTTTGGCTGGAGATCGTGGTGGTGATTTAGTTGTTGCAGGAACACTTGAAGAAGTTAAATTAGCAAAAAATTCAATTACAGGCGATTATTTATCAGGAAGAAAAAAAATTGAAATTCCTAAAAAAATACGTAAAGGAAATGGTAAAAAAATTACCATTATCGGCGCAAGAGAAAACAATCTTAAAAATATTTCAGTAGATATTCCATTGGGTAAATTCGTTGCTGTTACAGGCGTTTCTGGTTCAGGTAAGTCTACACTTATAAATACAATTCTTTCCAAAGGGATTGAAAGTAAATTAACAAATCCATTTAATGTTGCTGGAGATCATGACTCAATAGATGGTATAAAAAATATTGATAAACTTATAAGGGTAACTCAATCTCCAATTGGTAGAACTCCTCGTTCAAACCCCGCTACTTACACGGGGGTATTTGATGAAATACGTGATTTATTTGCAAAAATAACACTTTCTAAAGAAAGAGGTTATGAAAAAGGAAGATTTAGTTTTAATGTTGAAGGTGGACGTTGCGATAAATGTCGTGGAGATGGAGTAATTAAAGTTGAAATGAACTTTCTTCCAGATGTTTGAGTTAATTGTGATATTTGTGATGGCAAAAGATATAATGTCGAAACACTTGAAGTTAAATTCAAAGAAAAATCTATTTTTGATGTTCTTCAAATGAGAGTAGAAGCTGCTGCTTTATTTTTTGAAAATCAACCTAAAATTGTTGATAAATTAAACACAATAATTGAAGTTGGATTAGGATATATTACTCTTGGACAAAAAGCAACAACACTTTCTGGTGGAGAAGCTCAAAGAGTTAAACTAGCCACTTATCTTCAAAAAAAACCTACTGGAAAAACTTTATTTGTTCTTGATGAACCTACAACTGGTTTACATCAACATGACGTCAAAAAACTTCTTGAAGTTTTAGAACGTATTGTTGAAGGAGGAGATACTGTTCTTGTTATTGAACATAATCTTGATGTAATTAAATCAGTTGACCACGTTATTGATCTTGGCCCTGAAGGAGGAATAGAAGGAGGCGAAATCGTCGCAGAAGGTACTCCTAAACAAGTTTCTAAAATTAAAAATTCTTATACTGGTCAATATCTTAAAAAAATCTTTAAAAAATAAAATTTTACTCATTTAATATTTAATTTTTTAAAGATTTTTTTATAAAAAAAATATAAAAAAAATGGTACCAGGAACGGGGCTCGAACCCGCAAGATGTCACCACCGGAAGATTTTGAGTCTTCTGCGTCTACCAATTTCGCCATCCTGGCATTTTTTATTACACATTTATTATATTGAATATTCTTTATTTTTTAAAATTGTAATTTTTAAGATATTTTTTTACTAATTTTTCAAGTATATATTTTAATATAATATAATTAATATGTAACTTATTTTAATATAAGTGAAAATTCCTTATTAAAAATTAACTTATATAGAAATTATTCTAAATTTTCTTAAAAATAAAATATTTTAGAAAGGATAATTA
>JAIFTM010000030.1 GCA_019661745.1 Mollicutes bacterium PWAP
AAAAAAAATCAAAATTTTGCTAAAAACCAAAGAAGTTTGTTATCTTTAAATAAGCGCGTATTTTATGAAAATTCCTAAATAAAGTTTTTAAAATTATGCTTTTTTATTTAGAGAGAAGTCATGACAATTAATAAAAAAAATAAAAAAAAATCTTATTGAGATAAAACACATTATTCAATATTTCCAAAAAATAAAACAAAATGAAAAATATATTTTAAAGCTTTTTTACCTGTTATGTTTTCTTCCCTTTTATATGCTTTAAATGGGTTTGTTGATAATTTTATGGTTGGTAAAGTTAATGGAGCTGCAGCCCTTAGTGCTGCCAACTCTTGAACAGCTATTGTGTTAGGATTTTTAATTGCAATAAGTAGTGCCGGTTCTATTATTATGGCTCAATATTATTTTTCTGAAAATTATGAAATGGCCAAACAAGTTTCAAAAATTAGATTTTTATTATCCGTTTCAGTTGTTTTATTATTTTCAATTATTGTTTCGATAATACCTGAAAAATTTATTGATGTTTATATGAAAAAACCCCTCAATGCAAATAGAGATTTTTTTCATCAGTATTGGCAAGGAATACAATATTTAAAGTATGTAACAATTTCATGAGTATTAATTTCATTTACTGCTAACTTTGGTTTCCAACTAAGAGAAATTAATTTAAGTAAATACCCTTTATATTGAGGTATTTTATCTCTTACAATTAATATATCTCTTAATGCCATTTTTATTTATGGAATTGGAACTGATGTTGATGGAGCTGCCTTTGCTACTATTGCAGCCAGATTTAGTGTATTGTTATTTGTCTCTATTGTTTACATTATTAAAAAACCAAAAATTGCTTTTAATCCACTAAAAATTTTCATTATTGATAAACTTATTTGAAAACAAATGTTAAAAAGATGATTTGTTTTTATTTCAACATTTGCAGTATTTTTTGCCGTGATATTTAGAAATAAATTTTATGATATGGCTTATCCAGATAGTTCTATTGATAAAAATATTGGTGCACTTGATGTTATAGGCATAAGTGGTGCTATTCAAAATTTATTTACAACTATGTTTTCTGTAACGGGCACAATGGCAGTTTTATTTGTAGGTTCTGAGTTAGGTAAAAATAACATTCAAAAAGCAAAAGAAAATGCTGGAGAATTAAGAGGTTTTAATACTCTAAATGCATTCATTTTATCTATTTTACTTTGTATAATGGCAACTTTTGTTCCTTATATGACTTTTTTAGTCCATGATGATAATCTTGCAGCAATACACCCACAACTTATAAACATAAGAAATTCATTATATGTAATAGCTGTAATTTATCCATTTTGAATTTGATTTACTACAATAAGACGTAATTCTTTAAGTGGAGGAAAAGGCTTTTGATTTCAATTGGGAGATATAATAATTACTATTCTTCAAATTGGATGAATTGCCATTTTAGCTTTTTTTATAGTTGAAGTCCAATCTCCAGCAAATAAAAATTTATTTTGAACAGATCATTTTTGACTTATGTATGCAATATTTTTGTCTAGTGATTTATTCAAATTATTATGAATGGAAATAGCAGTAAGAAAAGTTGATTGAGCTCGTTCTATTGTAAATAATAATAATAAAAAAATATTTAAAAATTAAAAGAAAAAACAAAAAAGATTAAAGATATATATAATAAAATTACTTAAAATAAATATTTAGAAAGGATTTTAGATGGCAAGAAAAGATGATATAACAGGTAAAGGTCCTCTAAGTGGAAATAAAAGATCTCATGCTCTTAACTCAACAAAGAGAAAATATAATCTAAACCTACAAATTGTAAAAATTAAACAAAATAGTAAAGTTATTAAAGTTAAAGTTTCAGTTAAAACAGCTAAAACTCTTAAAAAACAAGGTAGATTAGCTTAAAAAGATATTTAAAAAAAGAATTATTATCTTTTTTTTTATCTATTTTTATTTTATTTATTACTTTATTATTTTTTATAACTTCATAACCCTAAAGGGTTATATATTGGTATAATTTAAAATATTTCAAGTTAAGGAGAAAAAAATGTTAAATAATCAAGATGAAACAAACTTAAATGATTTGTTAGTCGAAGAAGCTTTAAAAGTTCCTGGAATTAAAAGTGTAATGTTTTTAAATGAAGATGAAAACCAAAACAAAATTTTTATTATTGAAAATACACCTAAAAGATTAGAATTTAGAATTAAAATTTCAGTTAATGTTGGAATTAATGTTTCAACTATTGTAAGAGAGTATTCTGATTTAATAAGTAACACTTTGATAAAAAAACATAAAAGAGTAAAACCAATAGTATTTATAGGAAAGGCATTTTAAAATATGAAAACAATAAATGGAAGTCTTCTTAAAAATTTTTTAATTAGTGGAAGTAGTAATATTATTAATAATAAAGACAGAATAGATGCAATGAATGTATTCCCTGTACCCGATGGAGATACAGGTAGTAATATGGCAGGAACTGTTCAAGCAGGAATTGATGAGTTAAAAAGAATTGATGGTAATGTAGATAAAATTTCTTCTACTTATGGAAGAGCAACTCTTATGAGTGCTCGTGGTAATTCTGGAGTTATAATGTCTCAAATTATTAAAGGATTAACTGTAGTAGCTAAAAATAAAGAATTATTTACTATTAAAGATTTGATTGAAATGTTTGTTCAATCTCAAATTTATTCTTACAAATCTGTTATGACTCCTATTGAAGGTACTATTCTTACTGTGGTTCGTATAACAAGCGAAAAATTACAAGAAAAAAAAGATACTTATAATTCAATTGAAGAAGTTTTAAAAGATGCTGTTACTTTTGCAAAACAAGCATGTAAAAGAACTCCCGAGTGATTACCAGTTCTTAGAGAAGTTGGTGTTACTGATTCTGGTGGAGAAGGATATTTGATGTTTATTGAAGGTTTATATCTTTCTTCAATAGGCAAAGATGTAACAATCAGTGACCAACAAGCAGAAGTAGATGCTTTCTTAGATATGGGCGGCGATTGAGAAGAAGGAGAATATGGTTATTGTACTGAATTCATTCTTATTCTTAAAAAACCAAAATTATTTGATAAAGAAAAATTTTCTAAAACTATGGATAGATTTGGTAATTCTATGGTTCTTGTTCAAGATGAAAATATTGTGAAATTACACTTACATACTCAAAATCCTGGATCTTTAATTAAGTATGCAATGAAATTTGGCGATTTTGTAAAAATAAAATCTGAAAATATGACAATTCAAGCTAATAATGCTTCAGAAGACGCCAAAACAATAAGAATTAAAGAAAATCAAGAAAACCCTACTGATGGCCTTATTTCTTCATCAAGCAATAAAGAGACCGCTATCATATCTGTTAATTCAGGATCTGGATTTGAAAAAGAAATGGTTGATTTTGGCGTTGATTACGTAATTGGTGGTGGTCAAACGGATAACCCCTCTACAAGAGATTTTTTTAAAGCTATTGAAGAAGTTAATAATAAAAATATTATTTTATTACCCAATAATGGAAACATTATTTTAGCTGCTCAACAGGTAGCTCAAACTGTTCAAAACAAAAATATTGTTGTTTTGCCAACAAAAACACAGATTCAAGGAATTGTTGCTATGATGAACTATTCTTCAGAAAGTTCTATTGAAGACAATTATGAGTTTATGCAAGAAACTTTAAGTGAAGTTGCAACAATACAAGTTACCAAAGCTTCTAAAACAACCAAAATAAATGGTGTTCAAGTTGTTAAAGGACAATATCTTTCTATTGGTAATAAAAAAATCTATAAATCCACTCCAAATAAAATTGATGCTGCCATTTATGCTATTAAACAATTAGTTAATAAAGAGACTGAAGTTGTTTCAATTTTTTATGGAATGAATTCTTCTTCCGCTGAAGCAGATAGTATAGTTGAAAAAGTTGAAATAGAACTTAATGAAATAGATTTTGAAATTAAACGTGGCGATCAACCAACATATGATTTCATTATTGGAGTTGAATAATGAAAACTATTGCATTAGATTTAATGGGTGGTGATAAAGGCCCAAATGAATTTCTTTCTGCTATCTCAATCTTTTTGAAAGAAAATGAAAATATAAAAGTAATTGCTATTGGGGATAAAAATGAAATTGAAGTTTCAATTAAAAATGATAGATTTAAATTTATTCACACTGATATACAAATTGATAAAAATAATTCTATTCGTAAAGAATTAAAAAAAGAAAGTTCAATGAAAATGGCAATCTCTTTAGTTAAAGATAAAAAAGCCGATATTGTTATAAGTTCAGGAGATAGTGGAATGTATATTTCATTGATGACTTTAATTTTAAAAAGACAAGAAGGTGTTAGCAGACCAGCTTTTGCCGTGATGCTTCCTACTTTTTTTGAAAATAAAAAAGTTCTTTTTATGGATGTTGGAGCTAATTTAGAAGTTAGAAGTAATTTTTTAACTGAATGAGCTTCTATTGGTTCAAATTTTTATAATAAGACTTTTGGAACAAAAAAACCCAAAGTTGCTGTTTTAAATATAGGAACTGAAAATTCTAAAGGTTTTGATTTTCACAAAGAAGCAAATGATTATTTAAAAAATAATTTTAATGATTCTTTTGAATATGTTGGATTTATTGAAAGTAGAGAAATACTTAAAGGTGAAATTGATGTTGTTGTAACTGATGGTTATGCAGGAAATATGGTTCTTAAAACCGTTGAAGGTACTTCAAATATTTTATTACAAATGATTCAAAATAAATTAAAAAATAAATTTATGTGAAAAGTTGGCGGAGCAATTACTAAAGGAGCATATGATTCTTTATCAAGAGATTTTGATTATAGAAGTGTCGGTGCTGCGTGAGTCATCGGTGTCAATGGCTTAGGATTAAAAGCTCATGGAAATAGTGATTTAAAATCTTATTTAAGTGCTTTAAGATTAGCTAATTTATAATAGAAAGGTAATATGCATAAAATAATTTATAAATTAGCAGAAGAATTTAATTTCAAAGTAAATGATAAACTTTTTAAAGAAGCGTTTACACACAAATCTTTAAGAGCAAATAGAGATAATATTAAAACTTATGAGCGTTTGGAATTTTTAGGTGATGCAATTTTGCAAAAAGAAGTTAGTATTTTTTTGTTTAGAAAATATCCAAATAAAGATGAAGGTGAATTAACCAGAATGAGAATTAATCTTGTTGACAATTTTAATTTAGGTATTTGAGCTCATAAGTTAAAATTAAATTTAATTTTAAAAAAAGCAAAAGATTTAGAATTTAATAAAAATTCTAAAATTTGAGGAGATTTGTTTGAGTCTTTAATTGGTGCTATTTATATAAATGAAGGCCATATAGTTGTTAGAAATATTTTAAAAAAAACAATTCTTTCAATTGATAATATTAAAGAAAATAAAAATCCCAAAACATTGGTTCAAGAATATTTGATGTCCGAATTTAGAGGCAATGTTGAATATGTAATATCCGAATTTGATGATAAATTTAAAGCCCTTCTTATAATGAATGGTTTTAATTACGGAGAAGGAATTGGCAAAACAAAAAAAGAAGCTGAAATTAATGCAGCTATTAGCGCAATTAAAAAATATAAAATTGGAGAAAAATAATGAAATTAATTAAAGTAGAAACACAAGGGTTTAAATCATTCGCAGATAGAACAATTCTTAAATTTGATGGTGGTGTAGTTGGAATTGTTGGGCCTAATGGATCAGGTAAATCTAATATTAATGATGCTATTCGTTGAGTTCTTGGTGAAAAATCTGCAAAGAATCTTCGTGGCGATAAAATGGAAGATGTTATTTTTGCAGGAAGTAAAACAGTTAAAGCATTAAATTTTGCTGAAGTATCTTTAACATTTGATAATTCAAAAGGAAATAATTCTATTCCACATAAAAAAATTGTTATTACCCGTATTTTAAGAAGAGGTAAAAGTAGTAATGAATATTATGTAAATGGTGATTTAGCTAGATATAAAGATATTCAAGACATTGCCATGGAAACTGGTATTGGAAAATCTTCTCTTGCTATCATTTCACAAGGAACAGTTCAAGAAATAGCAAATTCAAACCCCTTAGAAAGAAGAATTATTTTTGAAGAAGCTTCCGGAATTAGCAAATACAAATCTAGAAAAAAACAAACTCTTTCCAAGTTATTAAAAACAGAAGAGTCATTAGAAAAAATAGATACTATTGTTTTAGAACTTGAAAAAAGATTAACTCCTTTAAAAAAACAAGCTGATAAAGCAATTAAATTTAGAGATTTAAAAAGTGAACTAAAAAATGTTGAAATTGGTTTAATTTCTTATGAAATACAATCTCATCTTAAAAACATTTCTACATTAAATTCAGAACTTGAAAGTTTTGATTCAGTTAAAGAAGATTTAGAAACTAAAGTAGAATTAGATGATGCCAAAATGAGACAAAACATTGAATCTAAATCACAAAAAGAACATGAAATTAGAAATCTTGAAAATGATTTAGAAAAAAATCAAGCCAAACTAAGAGAAGCCGAAATTAGTTTTTCTAAAATTTCTCAACAAAGAGAAATGATTTTAAATGGAACAATTAAAGTAGATTCTAAAGCACGTATTGCTGCTTTAAAAGAAGAACTTGAAAGTTTAAATTCTTCAATATTTACTTTTAATTCTTTAAAGAATGAAAAAGAACTTGAAATTATTGATAAAAAAGAAAATGTAACTTTAATTTCTCAAAAAATAAGTGATAATTCTTTAGAAATTGAAAAACAAACTAGAAATAAATACAGATTACAATCAAAAAAACAATTATTAATTGATCAAAGAGACAATAAATCAAATTTATTTGTTGGTGTAAAAACAATTATTAAAAATAAAACAAATTTCAAAGGTGTTTATGGAATTGTTTCTGATTTAATTGAAGTTGATACAAAATTTCAACCAGCCATAGAATCTGTTATTAGTGGTAGTTTCCAAAATATTGTTGTTGAAGATAGTGATATTGCAACTAAATTAATTAATTTTTTAAAGAAAAACAAAAGTGGAAGAGCAACTTTTATACCTTTAGAAACTGTTAAGCCCAAAAGAATTCAAAAAGAAATAAAACAAATTCTTTTTGAACAAGAAGGTTTCATTGGAATTGGTAGTGATTTAATTAAAGGAAATTACACAAAATTAAATGAGTTTATATTAGGTAATGTTATTGTAGCCGACACTATTGAAAATGCAAATAAAATTTCTTCATTAATTAATAGAAAATTTATGGTTGTTTCATTAGAAGGAGACATAGTTAGAATTGGTGGTGTTCTTTCTGGTGGTCAAAGAACAAATTCCAAAAATATTTTAGGAATTGATGAGCAAATTGAAAAAATAGAAAAATTACTTCCAAGCGTTGAAGAAACAATTAAAAAAATCAAACTTATTAATGATCAAATAATAAAAAATAAAAACTCTATTGAAAATCAAATTGGAGAAATAAATTTACAAAGAGTTCGTTTAATTGAAAAACATATAACTGCTAGCGATCATTATTCAACTCTTTATGCTCAATATAAATCTTTAAGTGATGAAGAATTGAATTTTGATTCTAAACTTGCAGAAGTTGATGAAAAATCTATTACTTTATTGGAAAGTGAAAAAGATTCTTTACTAACTGTTATTAAAGTTAAAAAAGAAGAAGTTATTGTTATTAATAACGAGAATAATCAAATTATACTTTCTAAAAGTGATACAGAATCCAAACTAAGAAATATTATTAGTGAAACTAGTGAAAAAAGCATTTCAAGAAATAAATCAAAAATTATTCTTGAAAATCACTCTAATAGATTAATGCAAGAATATGAAATTACTATTGAAGCTTCAAAAGATTTTAAATTAACTATGGATTTTGAAGAAGCGAGAAGTTTTGTTGAGGGCAAAAAACAAGAACTTAAAAACATTGGCAATGTTAATATGGATTCAATTCTTGAATTTGAAGAAATTAATGAAAGATATCAAACATTTATCGATGCAAAAGATGAACTTCAAACAGCTATTAACAATATAGTTTCAACAATTTCTCAATTAGACAAAATAATGATAAAAAAACTTAAAACTACTTTTACTGAAGTTAATGCTGAGATGGGTAAAATTTTTAGAACTTTATTTGGAGGAGGTAGCGCAGAGCTTAAATTCACAGATCCTTCCAACTTATTAGAAACAGGCGTTGATATTATTGCGCAGCCTCCCGGAAAATCTGTTAAAAGTTTAAAACTTTTATCAGGTGGAGAAAAAGCTCTTGTTGCTATTTCTTTACTATTTTCTATACTTAAAGCTAAACCGTTACCTTTATGTATTTTAGATGAGGTAGAAGCTGCTTTAGATGATAGTAATGTTATTAGATATGCTAATTTTTTGCAAGAATTAAAAGACAAAACACAATTCTTAGTTGTTACACACCGTGCCGGAACTATGTCTAGAGTTGATTCTCTTTTTGGTGCTACTATGCAAAAACGTGGTGTAACTTCATTTTTTAGCGTTAAGCTTGAAGAAGCTAAAAAACTTATAGATTAGGAGTTAAAAAAATGGCAGAACAAATTAAATTAATTGATGTTTATAAAAAAAGAAAATTAAAAGTTGCTTCATTAATAAATGAAGATTTAAATCAAAAATGAAATTCATATATGAGAGTTTGAGACTCTGCATTTAATATAACTAATAAAATTCTTTTGAAAAATTCTTTTGAACAAATTTTAGATTTTCATCCAGATATATTATTTTTTACTGAAGAACATTTAGAATATTGAAAAAATAATTTTTATTTAAAATTTTTTAAATTAAGTAAAAGTAGGAGATTTTTCTTAGTTATGATTAAAGAAAAAAGAAATCCTAACGATTATAAATTTATTAAAGATTTAAGAATTGATAACATTATTTATTTAGAAGATTCAAATGAAACAATTACTTGAAATACAATGTCTATTTTAAGACAATTTTGAACAAGTAGCAATAATAAAAATGTAGTTTTTTACAAAGATTTTATTTTAGATTTAAAAAACAATTTTATTTCAAAAAATGGAGAAGAAATAAATCTTACAAAAAATGAATTACTTTTATTTCAACTTATTTATAAATATAGAAAAACTGGAATTTTTAAATCAAAAATTTTAAAAATTATGTGAAATGATGATGAAAAAGATGTTACTAGAGTTGTTGATGCTTTGCTTCATAGACTTAAACAAAAAATTGGAAGTGAATACTTTATTAGCAGAAAACTTAAAGTCAGGCTTCTTTAAATGATTCCATATATTATTGATTTGCATGGGCTTGATTCAACTGAAGCCGTTTCATCTTTAGAAACGGCTTCAATTTCTTTAGATGAAGGTTCTATTTCAGAACTAGTTGTAATCACGGGTAATGGTTTTGTTTTGAAAGATTTAACTTTTGAATGAGCTATAAAAAAAGGCTATGAAGTGCGTTATGAAAATGGAAATAAAGGCACAATAATTATTTATTAATAAAAAAATGCAAAAAATGCATTTTTTTATTTTGTTTTTAAACAATATATTTTATAAAAAGAATTTAAAAGTACCTATAATATTAAATGTATTTTAAAAAAAGATTTTAAAAAATAAGGAGAAATATGAAAACTACAGATAAAAGAACAAAGATCATTGCTACTATTGGTCCTGCTACTCACTCTGCTGAAAAAATTGAACAATTATTCGATGCTGGTATGACAACAGTTAGACTAAATTTTTCACATGGTGATCACAAGGAACAAGGAGATAGAATTGTATTTGTTAGAGAAGTTGCTTCTAAAAGAGGGATTCCAATATCAATTGCTTTAGACACAAAAGGTCCTGAAATTAGAGTTGGTAAATTTCAAGGTGGTAAACAACCTATTTCAGTTGGTCAAAAAATTACAATATTTACTTTAAATGAAGATTTTGCTAATAAAGAATGTGGACAAGGAGAAATGACTGTTGCTTATGACATGTCACAAGACCTCGAAGTTGGTAAAACTGTTTTAGTTGATGATGGCAAATTACAACTTGAAGTAATAGAAGTTACTCCAGGTATTGTTAAAACTATTGCAAAAAACCACCACGTTGTTAAAACTAACAAAAGAGTTAATCTTCCGGGAACAAAATTTTCAATGCCTTTCTTAGCTGAAAAAGATAAAAATGACATTAGATATGGGGCAAAAATTGGTGTTGATTATATTTTTGCATCATTCGTTAATACACCTGAAGATATAAATGAAATTAAAGATATTCTTAAAGAAGAAAATTCTGAAGAAATTATGGTATTTGCTAAAATTGAATCTCAATATGCTGTTGATAACTTTGATGCAATAGTTGAATCTACAGATGGTGTTATGGTAGCTAGAGGAGATCTTGGTTTAGAAATACCTTACTATGAAGTTCCTGTTGCTCAAAAAATGATGATTAGAAAAATGAGAGATGCAGGTAAGCCAGTTATTGTTGCTACTCAAATGTTAGATTCTATGGAATCAAATCCTCAACCAACTAGAGCTGAAGTTTCAGATGTTTACTTAGCTACAGAACTTGGTGCTGACGCTACTATGCTTTCAGGTGAATCAGCTGCTGGAGAATACCCTGTTGAATCAGTTCAAGTTATGGCTACAATAAACATGACTGCTGAAAGAGAATTCTATAATAAAGAATACTACAAAAATTATTTAAAAGGTTTAGCAAAACCTTCTAATAAAAGAGAAGAAATTGCTATGTTGGTAACTAAAAAAGCTCAAAATGGTGATTTTAAATATTCTGTTGTTCTTTCAAAAACAGGAAAACTTCTTAATGTTGTTTCAAAATTCAGACCTAATACTGCAATTATTGGTGTTACTGAAAACGAAAAACAAATTACAAAATTTGGAGCTGTATCATCAGTTTTTGTTATTCCAGGAACTAAAGCATTTATTTCTATGCATAAAGATGTAGAAAAGGAAGCTAAAAAAGCTGTTGCTTTATATGGTGCTGAAAAAGGTGACAAATTCTTAGTTGTTGAAAACGAAAAAGTTTCAGAATTCATATTTTAATTAAATAACTTAAAATTGTTTAAGAACCATTAGGTTCTTTTTTTATAATCTATAATTATTTTATGAGTAATTTATTAATGTTTAGAAGAAAAGGAAAAAGTATTTATGTAGTAGTAAAATATACTAATAATAAAAACATTTATCTTAAATATAAAGAAAACGAAATTATTTTAGAAACGCCTACGGAAGTAGAAGAATTTATTTTAAGAAATTTTGTTGAAAAAAACTTAGATAAGTTTTTAAAATTAAAAGAAAATACTAATTTTGAAAAACACTTCGATTTTAATAAAAAATATATTTATATTGATGGAAAAAAAGAATTTTTTACAATTTTAAATGGTTTTAATAAACCTAAATTTATAAAAAAAGGAAATAATTATTACTTCCAAACTCAAAATAATACTTTAGAAGAATTTAAAAGCGCTTATAAATCTCTATTTAAAAAAGATTTATTAAAAGAAATGACTTTATTAAGTAAAAATATTGCTACAGAAATGGAAATCGAAGATCACGTTATAAAAGTCAGTGATAAAATTAGTAATTGAGGGAGCAACTTAGTTCAAAAAAAACAAATCACTTATGCAATAATGCTCAATCATTTTTCAAAAGATTTCAAAAGATATTTAGCAGTTCATGAATTGACACATAACTTATATCCTAATCACTCTAAAAAGTTTTGAAATAAAATTTCTTTATATGTTCCAAATTGAAAAGATATTAGAGATAATTTAAATAAAGGAAAACATTGTTTATAAATTTTAATATTTTCTAAAAAGTTATGTTATATCAAAATAATAATTTAAAAATA
>JAIFTM010000002.1 GCA_019661745.1 Mollicutes bacterium PWAP
ATTTTATTTTTTTACTGAAAAATAAAAAACTCATTTTATAAAATGAGTTTTTTATTTTTCAGTAGCATCTCCATCAATAATTTCTTCATCTTTATTGGGATTTTGATCATTTTTGACTGCTTCTTGTGCCATTTTTTCAATTTGATCTAAGAATATTTTTAATTCTTTGAATTCTTTTTTATCGATCATTTCTTTTATTTTATCTAATTGTTTTTGAGATTCTGTTTTTTGAATATCTTGTAGAGAATCATCTTTTAAAGATTTTTCAATTTGATTTAGAAATGTTTCAGCTCTAACTGTTGTGTCAACAATTTCTTTCTTTTCAGCATCTTTTTCTTTATTTTCTTCTGCTTCTTTAATCATTCTGTCAATTTCTTCTTGTTTTAAAGAAGAATTATTTTCAATAGTTATAGTTTGTTCTTTGTTAGATTTTTTATCTTTAGCAGAAACTTTTAAAATACCATTAACATCAATATTAAAAGTAACTTCAATTTGAGGAACTCCTTTAGGAGATGCTTCAATACCACTTAAATTAAATACACCAAGATTTTTATTATCAGCAGCCATTGATCTTTCACCTTGAGCAATAGAAATAGTTACTTCTGATTGGTTATCTACAGCAGTTGAAAAAACTTGACTTTTACTAGTTGGTATAGTAGTATTTCTTGGTATTATTGGAGTCATTATTCCACCCATTGTTTCAATACCAAGAGTCAAAGGAGTAACATCTAATAAAAGAACATCATCAATATCTCCAGCAATAATACCACCTTGAACAGCAGCCCCAAGAGCAACAACTTCATCAGGATTAATAGTTCTATTAGGTTTTTTTGATAGAGTTTTTTCAATCATTTTTTGAATTGCAGGAATTCTAGTTGAACCTCCTACTAATAAAATTTCATCAATTTTTGAAGCAGTAAGTTTAGATTCTTTTAATGCATCTTGAATTGGTTTTTTTGTTCTTTCAACTAAATCAGCAGTCATTTTTTCAAATTCTGCTTTATTTAATTCAGCTTCAAAATTTAATGGACCTTCAGAAGTCATAGTTAAAAATGGAAGCATAATTTGAGTGGAATTTTGTCCTGAAAGTTCTATTTTTGCTTTTTCAGCAGCTTCTTTAATTCTTTGAGAAGCCATTTTATCAGAAGTAGAATCAAAATTATTTTCAGATTTAAGTTTAGAATTTATTCATTCAACTATTTTATGATCCCAATCATCTCCACCAAGTCTATTATCTCCACTTGTAGAAAGAACTTCGAATGTACCATCACTAATTTCCAATACAGATACATCAAAAGTACCTCCACCCAAATCATAAACAAGAACAGTTTTATCTTCTTTGTTTTTGTCTAATCCAAATGCCAATGCTGCAGCAGTTGGTTCATTAATAATACGCTCAACTTTTAAACCTGCAATTTTACCAGCATTTTTTGTGGCTTCTCTTTCTTCATTATTGAAATAAGCAGGAACAGTTATAACTGCTTTAGTAATTTTTTGTCCTATTTTTTCTTCTGCATATTTTTTCAAGTAAGAAAGAATCATTGCCGAAACTTCTTCGGCTTTATATTCTTTACCATTTGATTTAATAGTTTTATTTGTTCCCATCAATCTTTTAACACTGCTAATTGTATTTGGGTTTGTTTCAATTTGTCTTTTAGCAACGTCACCAACAATAATTTCATCATTTTTAAATGAAACAACTGAGGGTGTAGTTCTTTTGCCATTGGAATTTTCTAAAACTATAGGTTTTCCATTCTGCATAACCGAAACAACACTATTAGTTGTTCCAAGGTCAATTCCTAAAATAATTTCTTTTGCCATATTTAAATTTCTCCTTTTTTAAAATTAATTTTTTATACTATTATTTATTATAAACTAAAAATTAGCAATGTAATAAGTAGTTTGCTAATTTTTATATTTTTTTTGTTAAGAAGGTATATTTCCAGTTTCAACAGAGGCAGGAATAATAACTCTATCATATAACTTATAACCTGGTTTTAATACTTTATTTATAGTTTCTAATTTCCCATTTACATTTATTACATTATGTAAATCAGGATTAAATTTTTCTCCAATTTTAGGTTTAATTTCTTTTAATCCAAAATCAATTAAAAGATTTTCAATATTAGAGTTTATCATTACAAAACCCGTCATATATCTTTTCATTTCTTCATTATTACTTTTCGAACCAAAATCAATAGCTAATTTTAAATTTGAATATAGAGCAACAAATTCAGTAAAAAATTTTTGATTTCCATATTTTTTAATTAAAGATTTTTCTTTATTAAAATATTCAACATTTTCATTTTTAAGTTTATTTAATTTTTTTTGAGCTTCTTTTTGCAAAGTAATAACTTTAGTTTTAAAACTTTCTCTTTCTAAAACTAAATTATTTTCTATTTTAGATAAATTACTTAAAAGATTAATATTTTTTTCTGAAAGATCTTTAAAATTTTCTTCATATTTTAGAGTTTCATTAACTTTTTCATTAACTTCTCTGAAAGTATTGAAATCAATTTTATTTTTAGAAAACTCCTCTGAAGAAACAATAATATTAATTTTTTTTGTAATTTTTTCTACTTTTTTAGAATATTCTTCAGATGAAATAGAATCATTTTCTAATTTTTTTTCTAAAATTATTAATTCTGCATTTAATTCAATAAATTTATCCATTTTTTTTCTCCATTTTTCTTTCATATTTTTTTATATTTTTTTGTTTTTTAAAAAATAGTTTTAGTTTTTCTTTAAATTCTTTATTTTCTTTTAATAAAATATTTCTTACATTATCACTTTGTTTTTGTATATTATTAATA
>JAIFTM010000031.1 GCA_019661745.1 Mollicutes bacterium PWAP
GTAATATATTGAATATTATTCTAAATTTATTAGAGTCCTCTCTTATTAATAAGGAGATTAAAAAACAAGTTTAATATTTCCACCAATTTAAATTATTATAACAAAGTGAGATTTTTTCTCATTTTGTTATAATAATTTCATGATAAGAAAAATAGTTATTGAAAATTTTAGAGGAATAAGAAACAAAATGGAGATTAACTTCATTGCAAATTCAAAAAGAAAATCAAATGGTAAAGGTATTGAGAAAAAATCTAAAGGAGAAGTTTTATTAGCAAGTTCACTAATTTCAAAAAACGCTTCTGGTAAAACTAGTTTTATTGAAGGTATTATCTTCATGAATTCATTAAATCAGGGCGATGCTTATAATAATTTAATGTGATCCTTAAAATTAAAAAATAACAATAAAGAGAAGACAGATAAAATAGATTATTCCGTCAGTAAAGAATTGGTAATTGATTATTTCGTTTCTAAAGAATTCAACAATGAAAAGAAAGATATTCGTTTTGTTTTAGAATCTATTGACAACAATCACATTGTTAAACTTGAAATAAAGATTTCAAACAGGGGTATGGTGAACGAAAAGATCACATTAGACAATAAAGTTTTTTCATCTAAAAACGAACATCTTCAAAAATTTAAATCTAATATATTCAATGAAGATTTAAAAATAGAAAGAGTTGGTTTTTTATCTAGTTCTAATCAATTATCAGAAATAATGATATTGGAATCCAATTTGTTTTTTGAATACACAGAAAAATATCCTAAAGAGTTGCTTATAGAATGAATGACTATTGCTGATCCTAAAATTGTAAAAGGAATTTGAAGTTCAAAGAACTTACTAGAAAATTTAATATTAAAATTTAATGATGAAAAAGAAAAGAAAATATCTTTAAATGAATTATCAAGTGGTTCTAAAAAGTGATACGATATGTTTTTTAAAATAATGAAAGCACTCTTGACAAAACAAACCTTTTTAATCTTTGATGAATTAGAAAGGTCGCTGCACCACTCTTTAGCAAGTTTTGTTTTAAAACTTTTTAATGATCCAAAAATAAACAAAATGAAATCACAATTATTTTTTACTACACATTCGCCGTTATTGGTTGACGAAATGGAGAGAAAAGATTCTATTAATTACATCGATTCTATAGGAAATGTTATAAATATGGGTAATGACTTGAAATTAAGAGAAGATCTTAAAGTAACAAAAAACTTTTTAACTCAAGAACTGGGGTCTCACCCTAAAATGTCATCTGCATATTATTTCATGAAGAAGTTAATTTAAATGTATGGTAAAAAAACAATTTTATTTGTTTCTCTTGAGTCTGAAAAAATAAGAACGGAAGAAATATATTTTAGTAATAGAAAGAACGTAGGGGTTTTATCTTTTGAAAAAGATGAACAATTTCTAAATCGCCTAAATATACACGATGTTTTTTTTGAAAAATTTGATTTCAATGCAAAATAAAGTAAATATAAAGTTAAACTAAAAGGACTCCATAAAATTAGTCCATCAATTTCCGAAGTTTATATATTGATTGATAATGATTATAAAACATTTTCTCGAGAACAAATAGATAACAAGGTTGCTAATTTTAAAAAATCTTTATTATTAATACTTGGCGAAACATTGATTGTTTATTTAAAGTATGAAGAGGGTATGATGAAATTTGAAGATTTTTTAAAATTACACTCTAAAAATCAAAAATTATTTGAAGGGTATAAAAAAACTCACAAATCAATTTATGAAAAAACAATGGGAAAAAATGGAAAAAATAAAGAACAACTTTTTGCAAACATAAAAGTGAAAAACAAATGCTTAGAATTTAAACAAATATTTGAAAAAAGAAAAGATCGTTTGAATTAATATCTCATAAAGAAATAGAAAACAACTATAGTGGCTGTTTTAGTTATTTAATTGATATCTAAATGTTGATTTGTCCATTTTTTTAAGACACTACAACTTTATAATAATTAAAATTAAGGAGTAATTAATGGGATACATAATAATAGAAAAACATAATAACAAAATTACATTAACGAATGAAAATGGAAAAGTTTCAAAAGAATGAGGTCCAAGAATGGAACACAAGGGTTCTAATATATATGAATTAGCATGTAAAATTTTAGATACTGAAACTTATAAAAAATTTTTTAATTATGAAGAAAATACAAATTACACGATAATACAACCAGATTTATTTTTATTGGACATAATAAAAAATTTAAAATAACTCAAATGAGTTATTTTTTATTTATTTTTAATTTTATAAATTAAATTTTTTTGAATTATTTGAAACTAAATATCTACAACTTGCAATTTTAGAGTTAGTGGAACAGAATTTGTTCCTTCTATTCCTAGTGAGAAAAAAATTATTGTGAGATATGAAGAGTATCTTAAAAATTGAGACTATGGGAAGTTTATATTCGAGAATATAAAAGACCAAATATGGTGAGATGGGAATAAGAGAACAACTTTTCTTTTAGCTGATGCAATAGCTATTGGTAAATCTAAAAAACATATTGACCATAATTATCCGCAGTCTGTTCATTTTAGAGAAACATTACATTTATTTTATAATGATGAAATAACTTTGGAAAAGGCATCAAACGAGTCAAATCATTATCTTTATGATGTAGATAATCCAAAAGAGTTCAAACTTCTTATAAAATACACTAAAAAAGGAAGATAATTCCTTTTTTCTATTTCTATTGCTTTTATTCTTTTTTCTTTTATTACTTTTTTATTATTAATGCTCTTTTTTTAGCTATATTTATTATAAATTTAAAAAAGTATTCTTAAAATGATTTTTTAAATAAAATAGGTATTAAATTATATTAAA
>JAIFTM010000032.1 GCA_019661745.1 Mollicutes bacterium PWAP
GAGATAAAGAAGGCCTTTTTATTTTAGAGGGTTATAATTTATTTAATGAAATAAAAAATAGTAATTTAATTGTGGATATTTTAGAAAACAAAGAAGATACTAAATATACTTTTTGTAATGAAGGAGAAATTAAAAAGATTTCAGATTCTAAAAATCCTCAAAAAATTATAGTTATTTGCAAAAAACCTTTAGTAAAAAAAATTGGTAAAAAAGTTTTATATTTAGATTTTTTGCAAGATCCAGGAAATGTAGGGACTTTAATTAGAAGTGCAGTTGCTTTTGGATTTACAGATGTTGTTATTGAAGGAGTTGACCCTTTCAATCCTAAAGTTGTTCGTTCATCTTTGGGTTCAATATTTAAAATAAATATTATTAAAATAAACAAAGATATTGACAAAAAAAATATTTTTAAAAATAAAATGGTTTTAGGAACTCATCTTTCAAAAGATTCAATTAATTATAATGAATTTAATTTTCCTGAAGAATTGATATTAATTATTGGAAATGAAAGCAATGGAATAAACGAAAATATATTCAAATATGTTGATCACAATATAATTATTCCAATTGAATTTGAATCATTAAACGCTGCCGTTGCTGGTAGTATTATTATGAATAAAATAAAGGAGAATACGTAATGGAAAAAAAGATATTTGCATTTGATTTAGATGGGACGTTGTTAAATCACAACTCTTCTATTTCTAAAAAAACTTTAGAAACTTTAACTAGACTTAAAAATGATGGACATATTATTTCAATAGCAACAGGAAGAAGCATTCAACAAGCTAAAGATGCTTGAGGGTTATTTCCTTTTGAAATAAATGGAGTTTTTAATAATGGTTCAGTTATAAAAATTAATAATAAAATTAAAAGCAATAATTTATCTAAAAAATTTTTATATAAATTTATTGAAGAATTAAAACATATTCAAGTAGAATATCATTTTTCATCAATTGAATATTCTTTGATAGGTAGAAACAGAGATTTAGATGAAGTAAAAAAATTAAATCATATTGGAGTTTACTATGACCCCGATGCTAAAAATTCAGAGATGAGTTTGGATTATATTAAATCAAAAATTGATGAAGGTGTAGATTTTCAACAAGTAACAATTAAACATGAAGACGAATATTTACATAAAAATTTAATTTCAAATGTTATAAAAGGATTTGAAAAAGAAGTTGGATTTATTGGTGTTTTGGATGTCTATACTGATTTTAATGTTAATGGTACAAATAAATATAGTGGAGTTCTTGAAATTGCTAAAGCAGAAGAAATTCCTTTAAAACAAGTTTATTGTTTTGGAGATAACTATAATGATATTTCAATGTTTGAAGGAGAAATAAATTCAGTTGCAATGATAAATGCAGTAGATATTTTAAAAGAAAAAGCAAATTACATAACAAAAAAAGATAATAATAATGATGGAATTCACTTCTTTATTGAAGATATATTAAAAATTTAATTTTTTAAATAAAAAAACTTCCTAATGGAAGTGAAAACTTAAAATTCCTGAACTAAGCGCAATGCCGAGGCCAAAAAATATAACAGTAAATAAAATTACTTTTTCTTTTTCTTTCTTTAATGAAAGAATTTTTTTATTATCTTTATCATAATGAATATCGCTAGTTTGATGATTCATTGAATACATAAAATCTGTTCCAAATTCATTAACAGCGGCATATAACAATAAAGTTCCTCCTAATATATAAATTAAAGGTTTAAACCATCATAAAGATAAAGTTTTTATTTTTGATGCAACAATTGATCCAACTAAAATCATTGGAATAAACAATAGTTTAATTAGTATTGAAGATAATAAGGCTTTTCTTTTTTTAATTCCAGCTTCAATTTGCCTATAAAAAACAATTAATATTTCTGGAATTAAATGAGCTAATATAGATAATAAAGCGCTTTCTTCTGCTACAGGTGATAATAAGAAAGCACCAATTAAAATGGAAGCAGGAATTCTATGTGTAAGCATTAAAACAATTCCGTTTATTTTTTTTCTCTTATTTTGTTTAACTAAAAATTCATGAGAATTTTTTTGTTTATTTATAAGTAAATAAGTGGCCTTTGCTAATGATTTCTTATTTTTATATTTATCAATTTTTACATTATGATCTAAAGCTATTTTAATAACATTTTCATAATCTTGATTAATAAGATTGACATATCTTTTATCTTTGTAATAAAAATTAAAATTACTAATTTTATTAACTAATCTAGCTATAAAAATGCAGGTTGCAGAAGTTAAAGAAACAAATAATATAACGGTGATAATATAACCTACTTTATTATCTATTTCTGTTACAAATGTACCGTTATGTAATTTTTTAGAACTAACAGTTAGCGCACTAGGAGAAAAATGCAAATTATTTTTAACGGAGCTTAACAAACCTAATAAAGCAACCATTAATAAAAAACCGCAACTAAATGCATAAAAATATACAAAATTTTTTCTTTTAATTTTTGGTTTTGCAAAATAAGCAATTAATAAAACAATAATTAAAAAACCAAAAATTATTGCCCCTATAATTAATGCCCTTTGTTCAATTGTAAAATGTAATAATCAATCAAACATTATATTCTAATTCCTATTGATAAAATTATAGTCGCAAAAGTAATTGAACTAAAAATTATTGTGCCAATAGTTAAATTAAATGTTTTACTCTTTTTTGGATTAATAGAATGTGAAATTTTTTGGACTTTAACTGTTAAATTAATTTCAGGAGAATCATGATGGTGATCACCTTCTATAAGAGTTTCATAATGATCATGTTTAATTACTACTTCTCTTAAAATCTCTCTTAAATATTTGAAAAATGCATTTAATAAATAAACTGTTCCAACCATTATGAAAATAAATGGTTTTCATCAGAATTGTTCTCCTAAAAGATTTGAAAATATTGCATCTAAGATAATTAGTGGAAAATGGATAATAATTCCCATTAATGAAAATATTAAAGCTTTTTTATTAGAATGAACTTGTTTGAACTCAATATAAACAAGAATGTTATCAAATAGTGCATATACAAGAATAAGCAATATCAACATATCTTCACCATTAAAATTTGCTCCAGGATTGGTGCTTAAAGTTCCTATAACACCAATTGGAATACGCCTTACAAATTGTTCAAAAATATTTATACTTTTTTTATGATGAATATTTTTATTAATTTTATTATTATTTTTTAAGTTTATTATATAAATTGATATAAAATAAAAAGCCACAGAAAGAAGTGTAATTAAAATAAAAAAAATAACAACAATAGCAATTTGATCTCATTCCATATGTAGAATTTTTCTTTGAAAGATAAAAAAAGTATTCAATCTGTTTCTTGCCATATTAAATAAACCTAAAGTCGCCATCACAATAGAAAATCCAAACAAAAATGAATAAATAATAATTTTAGATTTTTTAATATTTTTTTTCTTGAATGAAAACTTGTAAACTAAAAAACCAATAAAAATTGCAACTAATACAATTAATGTAAAAATA
>JAIFTM010000033.1 GCA_019661745.1 Mollicutes bacterium PWAP
AATAAATAATTTATAAAATCAAAAGTAATAAAAAATATTTAACTACTTATTTTATAATAAACTATATATATGAAACATAAAATTATTATTTTTACAGGACCAAGCGGAGTTGGAAAAAGCAAAGTTGAAGAAAAGTTATTAATTGATAAAGAACTAAAAATTTCTTTTTCAATTTCAGTGACAACAAGAAAACCAAGAATTGGAGAAAAAAATGGTGAAAGTTATCACTTTGTAACTAAGAAAAAATTTAATGAATTAATTGAAAAAGATGATTTAATTGAATGAAGTGAACATTTTAGTAATAAATACGGGACACTTAAAAGTGAAATTAATAAGATTGGTAAAGAAGGAAAAATTCCATTATTGGAAATTGATATTAATGGAGCAATTTCAATAATAAATAATAAAAAAACTTCAAAAAAATTTGAAATTATTTCTATTTTTTTAATGCCTCCATCCAAAGAGGAACTATTAAATAGATTAATAAAAAGAGGGACCGAAACTAAAGAACAAATTTTAGAAAGAAGTGATAGAGTTAATGAAGAATTAGAAAAAGCTATAGAATTTAAACATATTGTTATAAATGACAAAGTTGAAAATGCTTATAAAAAAATTAAAGAAATATTGATGAGGTAAAAAATGATTAAAAATCATAAAATAGTTACAGATAAAGGAATAGTAAGAAGCGAAAATCAAGATTTTGCTGGTTTTTCTGTAAAAAATAATATTGTATTAGCGGTTCTTTGTGATGGTATGGGCGGACATTATGGTGGTTCAATAGCTTCTAAAATTGCTGTTAAATATATAATTCAATATTTTGAACAACAATTTAAAATTACTAATGAATCGATAGATAGACTTAAACAAGATAAGATAACCAAATGATTCCAAAAAGTAATTGATAAAATTAAAAAACATATGAGAAAAGAAGCTAAAAATGAATTGAAATTAGAAGATATGGGGACAACCTTGACTGCGTTGCTTTCTTTTAATGATGTATTTTATACAATTAATATTGGCGATTCAAGGGTATATGTTTTATCAAATACTTTACAACAATTGACAACTGATCACTCTTTAAGAAATCACTATATTAGAACGAAAGGTTGGAGCCCTGAAGATGCAGAAACAATAGTTTCTGCTGCTGCTTTAACAAGTAGTTTAGGCCCAAATAAAAGTACAACAATGGAAATACATAAATATAAAGCCGGGAAAGGAATTAAAAAATTTTTATTAACAAGTGATGGTATACATGATTACATACCAAAACAAGTTATAGAAATGACTTTAATGAAAAATAAGAAATTGAAAATTATTGGAAATGAGCTAATACAAAGAGCTATTAATGGCAAAAGTAGTGACAATTTAACAGCGATTGTAATGGAGTGAGAAAATGAGTAGTAATAAAAAAGAAATTAGTACTGAGTGACTACTTGACAAATATCATATACAATCTAAAATAGGTAGAGGTGGATTTTCTAGCGTTTATAAAGCAGTAAGAATAAGTGATGGAAAAGATGTAGCTATTAAAGCCCTTAAAATAGATTCAAATAATACTTCTTTTGTTAATACTCAGAGAGTTGAACAAGAATACAAAAACACATCAAGAATAAATAGTAATTATGTTATAAAACTATATTCTAAAGAGCAACAAAATGATAAAATGGCAATTGTTATGGAATATATTGATGGAGAAACTTTAGATGAAATAATAAAACAAAGAAAATACATAGAAACAACAAGATCAGTTAGTTATACGATGCAAGTTTTAAAAGGCTTAAAAGCCATGCACAAAGAAGGTGTAATACATAGAGACATAAAACCATCAAACTTGATGATTAGTAGTCATGGAAAAGTCAAAATTATTGATTTAGGAATTTCTAAATCTCATGGAGATGATAAATTAACAAGAACTGGTAAAATAGTTGCTTCCATAGATTACACTGCTCCAGAATTACTTAAAGCCAAACCTGCAAATGAACAAAGTGATATATTTTCAGTTGGGGCTTTAATGTATGAAATGATTGTGGGGTCTAAACCATATGCTGGCGGAAATACAAAAGAAAAAATTTCTAAAATTAAACATAATCCTTTTCCTAATGCGACAGCGATAAATGGGGCAATACCACAAGCTTTATCAAATGTTATATTAAAAGCTACGTCTACAGATTTAACAAAAAGATATCAAAATATTGATGAGTTTATAGAAGACTTAACTACTTGTTTAGATTCAAGTAGAGCCGGAGAATCAACTTTAAAATTTAACGGTAAAAAAGAAAAATTTTTGAATAAATTTAATTCAAAAAAAACATTAATGTGAATGGCGATTATATTGGGATTAATGGTTATTGCCACAACAACAATATTAATTATATGATTAACAAAATAGGTCTTGTCTTAAGAAGTATAAGTGGATTTTATGATATTGAATATGAAGGTAAAGAATATAGAGTTAGAGGGACAGGTAATTTACGTAGAAATGAAAATTCTCCAAAAGTAGGTGATAGAGTTGAGTTTCAAATAAATGGTTCTTTAACAAAAATATTGCCAAGAAAAAATAGTTTAATTAGACCTAAAGTATCAAACATTGATCAAGCAATAATTATTACTTCTTTGAAAGAGCCAGATTTTTCTCATGGTTTATTGAATAAAAATTTATTTATCATAGAGCAAGCGGGAATTAAAGCAATAATTGTTTTTACAAAAAAAGATAAAACTAATTTTTCTATAATGGAAACTTATAAATGAATGGGATTTGAATCTTATGAAATAACAAATGATAATCCTCAAGAAGTGTATGAAAATTTAAAGCATCTTTTCAAAAATAAAATAACAGTTTTTACAGGTCAAACAGGAGCAGGTAAAACTACAACTATTAACTCTCTTGCAAAAACAGACTATAAGACACAAGAAATATCAAAAAGTTTAGGACGTGGAAAACACACAACAAGAGTAGTTCAAATGATTGATTTTGTTGGTGGAAAGTTAATAGATTCTCCGGGTTTTAGTTCGCTTGAGGTTCATGAAACAAAAAATATGTTTAATTCATTTAATTTATTTAAAGAATTAAGTTTAAATTGTAAATATAGAAATTGCAAGCACATAAATGAAAATAGTTGTAATGTAAAAAATAATATTGGTATAAAAATTACAAAACAATTTTATATAGATTATATTAGTATAATAAATAATAAAATTGAAAAAAGATATTAAAAAAATTCCTAAATGGAATTTTTTTAATAAAAATTATTTTAATTTATTAGAAATAGCAAAAGCAAATTTATCAGTAGATAAATAATCTCTGCCAGTGATTATTCTGTCTTCAATAAAAAATTCTTGATTGTTAGAATTTTTATCCATTCCTCAATATTGTGTAAATAAACCTTTTTTTGTTAAACCTTGTTTAGTTAAAATACTAGGAGCAGCACAAATGGCAGCAATTAATTTTTTATTGTCATTAAAATTAGTAACTAGCGAAAGTAATTTTTGATTTTCAATAGCAAAATTAGTTCCATTAGTTCCCCCCGGCAAAACTAAAACATCGTAATCTTGAACAACAACATTATTAATAAAAATATTTGTTTCAATTGAAACAAAACTATTTCCTTTTACAACTTTTTTTTTATTAATACTCATCAAAGAAACAAGAATACCTTCTCTCTTTAAGATGTTGGTTGTAGTAACTAATTCAGTTTCTTCAAAACCTGGAGAAACCATTATTAAAGCTCTTTTCATTATTTAACCCTCTTACTTTCATTTATTAAATACTCTGCAATAGACTTCGCAGAATTTCCTACAATAATAGTTATATATTTATTTGAAATATAAACTCCACTTATACCATCAATTAAATTTAACTTATTTACATCAACTTTTTTAATATCATAAAAAAATATTTTTACTTTAGAGTGAGTATATTCTGCACCAAACAAATTTTCTTTTCCATTTATTGCATCGAAAAAATCCTTTTTATTAATAGTAATTTTATTATTTTCACTAAGTGTAGTGTTTACTTTTTTATTTTTAACATTTTTAGAATAAATAATTAAGGTGTGAATGCCAATAGTAATAATTCCTAAAATAATCATAATAAATAAATCTTTTTTTAACATATATATTTTATTATATAACATCTATAAAAAAACATAAATATAGGTTAAAATATAAATATGAAGA
>JAIFTM010000034.1 GCA_019661745.1 Mollicutes bacterium PWAP
AAAATGAACTTCTTCTTCGGTGTCAAGAGAAAGGACTTTAACAACAATTTTTTCTGCTTCTTTTTTATTTATTTTAGAAATTAATTTTCTAGCACCAAGAATTGAAGAAGAAGACATAGAAAATTCATCAAGACCCATACCTAATAATAAAGGAATTGCGTTTTTATCTCCTGCCATTTCACCACACATGCCAACATGAATTCCTTCGGCATGAGCCCCTTTAATTGTTAAGTTTATCATATTTAAAATTGCAGGGTTTAAAGGTTGGTATAAGTAAGAAACTTTTTCATTCATTCTATCTGCGGCCATAGTATACTGCATTAAATCATTAGTTCCTATTGAGAAAAAATCAGCATGTTTTGCAAATTGTCTTGAAAGAACTGCGGCAGCTGGTATTTCAACCATCATTCCAACTTTAATATTTTCTTTAATATTTGGATATATTTCTTTAATAGATTTATAAGCTTTATTAAACTCTTCTTTTGCTTCTTTAAATTCATTAATAGTTGCTATCATGGGAAACATAATAGCAATATTACCAAATTCACTAGCTCTTATTAAAGCTCTAAGCTGTGTTTGAAATATATCTTTTTTATCAAGGGTCATTCTAATAGCTCTATAACCTAAAAAGGGATTTATTTCTTGAGGGAATTTATAATAATCTAAAGTTTTATCTCCACCAATATCTAATGTTCTAACAACAACTTCTTTGCCATTCATTCCTTCAACTGCAATTTTATATGACTCAAATTGTTCTTGTTCTGTAGGCCAATCTTTAGCATTCATATATAAAAATTCAGATCTAAAAAGCCCTACAGCTTCACCATCATTTTTTATAACACCCTCGACATCTTTAGGAGAACCAATATTAGCGGCTAAAATTACTTCATGATTATCTTTAGAAATTGATTTTTTACCAATAAATGTTTTTTCTTCAATTTGTGATTTTAACAATTCTTTAGCTCTAGCTTTTAGTTCATTAATATCGTTTTGATTAGGTTCAATTATAACATCGCCTTCTTCGCCGTCCATGGCTAACATAACTGCATTTTTTGCAATACTTGTAATATTTTTTAATCCTAAAACAGCAGGTATTTCTAAAGATCTTGCCATTATCGCAGCATGTGAAGTTCTACCTCCAATATTAGTTAAAAATCCTTTAACAAATTTTTTGTTTAAAACAGCAGTATCTGAAGGAGAAAGATCTTCTGCAACAATAATAACTTCTTCGTTTATAGCAGATAAATCTTTAGGAGTAATTCCAGCAATATTATTTAGTAATTTTTGTTTTACATCCCTAACATCTGCAGCTCTTTCTTTAAAATAAGAATCTTCCATTAAATCAAACATAACTGCATTTTTTTCAAAAACAGTTTCTGAAGCAAATAAAGCATTATCACCATTATTAATCATTGATTTTATATCATCTACAACCATAGGATCCATTAAAATCATAATATGAGCGTCAAATACAGAGGCTTCTTCTTCGTTTAAATTAGCAGCTGCAATTTTTTTTATATTTTCTATTTGAATTTTTGAATCTTTTAATGAAATTTCAAATTTTTTGATTTCAGCTTCTATATCAGTAATTTTTATGTTAGTAACTTTAGCTTCTTCATGTATTAAAACATATGCTTTAGCAAATGAAACACCACTTGAAGCGCCAATACCTTTTAATTTCATAATTTTCTCCTTTTTAAATTATTAATATTTTATATATATTATACTCAAACTTGTATTAAAAAAACCCAATTGGGTTTTTTTAATACAAGTTTGATATAAATTAAATTAATTTGTTAGTTTTCATAACAGATTCAATTCCAGTAATTGCATCATCTGAATCTTCGCCATTAATTTCAATAGTAACAATATCACCATTTTTAATACCAAGAGCTAAAACATTCATGATTGATTTAAGATTCCCTTTTGCTCCTTCAGAATTAATAATATAAATATCAGATTTATATTTAGCTGCTTCTTGAGTAATTAACATTGCTGGTCTAGCATGTAACCCAACTGGGTCAATAATTGTCAATTTTTTTATCATAATAATTTCTCCTATAATTTTTTTTATACAAAAATATTATAGTGTAAAGAAAAATAAATAAAAAATAATGATTTACATCATGGGAGTAAAAAAAGTTAAAACAAATTTACTTAAAGCTCAAAAAATACTTTTATATCTTATTTTAGTTTCAATTTCTTTTCCATTTTTATAGTAATATTTAAACTCATTATTAATTTTTTTAATTATTTTTTTGTTATCTGTTAACATAATAGTTTCTTGTTGAAAACTAATACTTCTATAGTCTATGTTTGCAGTACCATAATAAGCAATTTCTTCATCAAAAGTAGCAAATTTACTATGTAAGAAAGTATTAGAAATAACTCTTACAGAAATACCATATTTTTGCATTTTAAAAGCCATAAATCTAGTTCCTCAATAAGTGACTTTTTTATCGAATTTACCAGGAACATATATAGTAACTTTTACCCCACGTTTTGCAGCATAAGTTAAAGCGTCAAAAACTTTTTCAGTTGGAGCTAAGTAAGGTGTTGAAATATTAATTTCTTTTTTAGCATTGCTTATTAAATTTGTCAATGTATCTTGCAAAATATATCTATCTTCATGATGGGAGGAATCGATCATAACCAAATCACTTAACCCTCCTTTTGAGTTTGAAAAATCAATATTTTCTATGTTTAATTTTTCTTTAGAAGAATAATTTCAATCTTTGGCAAATAATAATAAATGGCTCCTAACAGCTTCGCCTGTTATTTTAATTCCAAAATCTGCCCATTGTCCATAATTTTCATTTAATGAAGCATACTCGTCTCCAAGATTTAATCCGCCCATGTGAACAATTTTTCCATCAATGATTGCCCCTTTTCTATGCATTCTGAAATCATGTCTATTGCCAATAAAGGGGAAGTTAAATCTCTCATAAATGGCTATTTTTATGCCATTTTCTTTAAGTTGTCTTAAAATGTGATATGGAACAGACCATCTTCCAAAATCATCTATTATAAGTCGAACATCAACACCTTCTTTAACTTTTTGTTTTGCTATATTAATAAATTCTTTAAAAATAAAACCTTCTTTAATAATATAAAATTGAGCTCAAATAGTTTTTTTAGCATTTCTCATATCATTAATTATATTTTTTATTGATAAAACTCCTTGAGCATAAAATTCTTGATTAGATTTATAGATTCCTCTTTTATAAACATTAGAATACTCATCTAATTTTTTATTTTTAAGATCAAATTTTTCATTTTTAAAAGTTCAATGATTTCTTTCAGTTTCAAAAGGGACAACACTTAAATATACTTTACCCATAATAAGGAAAGAGATGTGGCTCAAAAAAGGAATTAGAACAAGAAACATTATTCAACCAATTTTAGAGCTGGCAATTCTCCTATCAAGACCAATGGGAATAATAAAGAAAATATCTAAAGTTAATAATGATAAAAACATAATAAGTCAAAAGTGGTAATTATTTAAAGCAGAAATAATAATCACAGCAACTCAAGAAATAATTAAAATTAATAATAAAAACCAAACAAATATGCCTATAATTCTTCTTTTAATATAGTTTTCTTGTATTTGCTTTTGTTTCTTCATAAAATAATTATATAAAAATGTGGCAAATACCACATTAATAAATTAAAAAATTATTTTAATTCTTCTTTTAAATTTTTTTGAATTTTTAATTTAGGATAATATAAAACTTCTCCATTAGAATTTTTCTTACTTAAAGCATGTATAGTACCCAAGTTAGAAATAGAAATTTTTTCATTTTTAGAAAGCCTTGTTTCTAATTGATAAATTAGTTCTTCATACATAAATTCAACTTTATCTATTGAAACATCTAATTTTTTTGCTAAAGATTCAAAAATTTCATTTTTTGTATATCTTATTTCATTAGACATTATTTATCACCTTCTTTTTCTCTTTTTTCTTTAATGAAAGGTTTTGAAGATAAGAATTTCATTTCTTCAATGATTTCATCTTTATTCATATTTGAAGAAACACTTAATTTATTTTCTTTAGCAATTAAAATTAATTCATCTTTTGTGAAATTATTATTAAATAAAATTTTGTTATTGTTAAGAATTTCATTTTTAGTAACATTTGGATTAATATTATGAATTATTTTTTTATCATGAATAACTAATTCTTTTTTATTTGGGCTTACAATAGAATCTTTAATAATTTTAGAAAATTTAGCTTTAACTTTAATTTTAGAAGGAATGAAAATTTCTTCTCCTGTTTGTAAGTTTCTAGCAGTTCTAGGTTTAGATTTATATGTTGAAATTGAAACAAATTTTTGCAATGTAACATAATCACCATTAATAATTTTATTAGATATTTCTTCACCTAAAGCATCTATAAAATCATTAATTAAACGTTTTGAATAATTATTAACATCTATATTTTCATTAAAATTATAATTAATTTCTGAATGCATAGATTCAACTAATTCTTTTTTAGGAACTCTTCTGAATTTTTGTTTTAATTTAGTAATTTTAGTTTTTTCAGAAGTTTGGATTTTTGTTTTTTTAGAAGTTTTTGGAACTATAGTAAGAATTCCAGTTTCTTTCTCTATTGATTCTTTTTGAATAATATTTTTATTTTTATCATTTAACATTTGAGGTTTAAAAATTAATAATTCTCCATCTTCAGAAACCTTTACATTATTATTTTTCAATATAATTTTTTGATTAAATATTTTTTCTTCTTTTACTATTGTAATTTCTTCTGTGCTATCAATAACTTTTTTAGCAACAATTTCTTCAATAATATGAGTTTGATCTGTAGAAAAAGAAATATCTTCATCAGATTTTATAGTGGCAACAACTTCTTTTCTTTTTGCATTTATTTTAAATATTAAAATAAATAATATTAAAATGATAATAGATAATAT
>JAIFTM010000035.1 GCA_019661745.1 Mollicutes bacterium PWAP
ACAAATATTAATTTAGATGAAATTGATATAAATAAAATTAAAATTCTAAAATTATTGTATAATATTAGTTGAAATATTAATATAAGTTTTTATATTTTAGTTAGTATAAAGAAACAATTTATTAAATTATTTTAAAAGGAGAAAAAAATATGGCTATAAAAAAATCAATACTAATTGCAAGTGCAATTTCTATTCCTGTTGTTGCAGCTGGAATTGCTGTCCCTGTTGTTATGCTTTCAGGAAATAAAGGTGCTTTCAATCAAACAGAAACGTTTTATGAATTTTCAAAAAACAACGATAAAAAATATTATCATAATTTAGATAATCTTTTAGATAATTTACAAAAAGAAAAAATGGTTAATCAAGCCTTAGATTTTTTAAATGGTAAAAACGATGCAAATATTGAAGGTATTTCAGAAGATGAATCTAACCAATTAAAAAATTCATTATCTAATTATCTTAAAAATGTAGTTAAAGCCCAAATTGTTACTAAAGAAAGTTGAGAAAAATATCAAAATTCTAATAATTTTGCTGATTTGAATTTTATACACTCAAAAGAGGCTGTTGGAATTAATGGTAAAATTTTTAGTGATAAAGAATCAGTTATTTTAGGAAAACTTTTCAATCATGGTGATTTAATGGGTCATAATTTTACCGTAGAAGAACAAAAGATTTTAGACTTTTTAAAACACATTTCTATATTAAAAGCTGCCGGAGCTAAAAGAGCCCCTGATGCCGCTGAACTTGGCTTAAATTCTAGAGGTTCAGGAAATGGAAGTGGAAAAAATTACACTCAAGCTGATATTGATTATATTGAACATCATTTAGCTCTTCCTGGACAAAAAACAGGTATTTCTAAAAAAATTGAAATAGAATCTTCAACATTGGATACTCTTAGTGATGCACTTAAAGAAAATGGCAAGACAGAAACAACTCTACTAGATTCTTTGAAAGAAAATGAGTCAAACATTTATAGTCAAATAAATAAAGTAAATAAATCTGTTGATGAATATGATGAAACTAAAAAAGCGCTTGATACAGCAATAAAATATAAAGATCAATGAGAAGAACATATTGCAGAAGAAACAATACTTTTAGATGATATTAAACTTGGTAAAGAAACTAATTTAAATCAGTCTAATTTATTAAAGGATCAATTAATTAAAATTGATGAAAACCTTACTACTGATAATCTACAAAAGATAGCCATAACAAATCTTTTCAATGCGGGACTTGATT
Source organism: Mollicutes bacterium PWAP (assembly GCA_019661745.1). Classification (GTDB taxonomy): domain Bacteria; phylum Bacillota_I; class Bacilli_A; order Mycoplasmatales; family Metamycoplasmataceae; genus JAIFTM01. The sequence goes on from JAIFTM010000035.1 coordinate 1,240, forward strand.
CTTTAAAACAATATGGAATTAATATTGTCGAAAGAAATAAAAAATTAGAACAACATTTAGTTACTTTAAAAGAAGATGCAATAAAATTATCAACAAATATTAAGGCATTAGAAGCTACAGAACAACATATTGTAAATATTAATATTCAATTAAGTAAAAATCAAAATCAGTTGGATGACCTTAATAAAATGTATAATTTTTTAAAAGGTTTTATTAGTATTGATACAAATGATAAAAATACATTTAATTTAAATTATGTTCAAGGATTAATTGATGGTCTTAGTAAAATAATTATAAGAGAACCAAATAATTATGGTTCATATGGAAAACATTTTCAAGAAGAATCTGCTACACAATTAATAGCAATGCGTGACCTTCTTAAAAATCAAGAAACTTTTCAACAGACTTCTATTAATTTAAAGTTAGATTTAGCTAGTTTAGAAGAAGATTTAAAACAATTAAAAAATGAAAAAGATACTATCGATAAAACAATAAATGATTTAAATACTAAAATTCAGAAACAAGAAGCAATAGATTTAGATTTAGCAAAAATAGAATCAGTTAAAAATGATTTTCAAAAACTATTAAGCGAATTTAAGCCACTAAACGATACTAAAACCCAAATACATGAAGATATTAAAGTTGCTGTTGAATCAATAGGAAATAATAATGCTGCTATAGTAGCTGCTCAGGGTTCTTTAACTGGAATAGTTAATTCTCAAAACAATTTTTCTCCCTTAATTCCAAAATGAGAAGATTCTATTTCTAAAATGACTGATAGTATAAAGGAATTGCTTCTAAAATTAGAAAATGCCAAAAATAACGGAAATATTAATGATCTTTTGAATATTGATGCTTTAATTCAAAATATTGAAAGTGTAGATAGTACAGCTTTGGCGGCCGCTACAACCTCAGAAAAAGCCTCAAAACAAGAACTTACACAATCTTTAACTGCATTAATGAATTTTACAAAAAACAATATGAATTTAGCAAATGAATTTGGAACAATTGATCTTTCTAAAAATCCTCAACTTGTTCAATTAATTCAATTGGCTATAAATGAATTACAAACTGAATTAACAGCAATTAAGAGGCAAATAGGAGATTTAAAAGCAGATTTAGAAAAAGAACAAAAAAATAATGATGGGTTAATTACTAGTGGCGCAGTAGTTAACGATGTAACAAAGGTCGCAACTCAACAAGCAATAGATTTAAGAAATTTTTCTTCTCAATTACAAACTGAATTAAATAATTCAAAACTTACTCTAAAAGAATTAAAAGAATTTATTATAGCGAGAGACCATGTACATGAATTAGAAAAATTAGTATTGAATGAAGGTAAGACTCCAATAATAATACCTTTTGCTAGGCCAGGTATTAATCAAAATGATGGATTAGCTTTACTTAACGAATATAACAAAATGAATTTTTCTTACCATGATAAACAAATAGCAGTAAAGGTAGAATTGTTAAGAATGATGAATAAAGCATTTGATGATTTTTATCCAGCTTGAGATGACGGTTTTTCCTCATCAGATGCAGAGTATATTAAAGATCCAGTGCATTTTGATAAATTAAATTATCCAAACTTACTTGTTAAAATGCCTATATGACCTCCCATGCAACTTCACACTGGTATAATGCCTTTTGGTGCAGGGAAGTCTGCGGATGAATTTGGTGTAAGAATAGAGGATGTTGATAATATTCCTTTAAACACTTTTAAAAATGTATTTGTTGATGTAGGGTTTAGAATTCCTAAAGACGCGGATCCTTCTTGAAGGGCAGCACTTCAAGAAATTGATTTAACCGAATCTAGTAATCATTGGAGTTATGATGTGAAATGAAATGCTGCTCGTAATGAAATTATTCCAGTCGATCTTGCTGCATATTCAGATTTGATAAATACCAAAGGTACTTCAGCTTATAATAGATTTCAAGTAGAAAAACAATATATTAGCCAATCTGTTCCTCATTATGTATCTGAGGAAGCTGCACCATGAAATATAAAATTTCAATGAGTAAACGCGGGAACTTTACATAGAAGAAATCGTCCTTGAAATTTTGATCTTGAAGATGAAATTAGTTTTTATTCTGCTAACCACCAACATAAAGTAATACCTCCAAAATTTAAGCGGTTCTTTTGGACTGCTAATTCGGATGATATGACTGCCTTAGCTAGAGTTTCACACTGAAACGAAGTTACTGGTGGATGAGAAGCAACTAGTACTGGTGATCAAAGTGGAAACACTTATTCTCAAAATCAAATTGATTATAGTGAGGCAAAAAAACAATTGGATGCAATGAAACAACCACCAATAAAAAGTAATAATCATAATTATGTAGATCTTGAATCTCTTTTAGAACATATAACACGTTTAAGAGATCAAGGTGCCAACCCAGCACAACCTGATCAACATTTGGCAAATCCACTAGGTCAAGAATTGGCAAAATCAGATGCCGATATTAAAATAATTGTAGATGAATTGGCTCGATTAAATGGAATTAAAATAGAAAAAGAAAATAAATTAAAAGTTTTAATAGAATTCCTTAAAAAAGTACAAAGATATAACACTGCTAAAGAACATGCCACAACTGCAGCAACAACTCTTGCTAGCGCCAATACTGTGTCAGTAAATCATCTAAAAGATAACAAAAATTTAAAGGAATATGTAGATCAATTAACAAGTATTCTTGAAAAATTAAAAATATTAAAGAAAACTTTTGATGAAATGATAAAAATTCAAAATCATTTAAATACTGATTCTATAAAGCAACATGGTATTGTTACTACATTAACTTCTGCTAATACTAAAACCCAAATTGAAATAGATGGTACATTAGCCACGAACCAAAAATTAAATGAAGATGAATTGAAAAACCATGCCTTACAAATTGCGAATGACGTAGATCAATTATTGAAGTTAAGTCAATCTTTAAAACAAAATTTAAGAGGTTGAAAAATTTTAGATGATAATCTTGCATCTTTAGAAGAAAACAAAACAAAATTAGAAGAACTTAAAACTCTAAAAACTAAAATGAGTGAATTAATAAAATCAGTAAAATATTTAAAAGCTACAAAAACTTCTACAGATAGTATGAATTCTCAAGATATTACAGCTAATGATCAAGCATTATCAATTTTAATTAGTACTTTTACAAGTAATATAAAATCTTTAAAAAGAAAAATTGATTCTATGGAAAATGCAAAAATTAATGATAGCCTTGGTTTAGGAGAAGCTTCAAGTAGTCAAGAGATGTCAAGAGATATAGTTAATAATTTGTTTAAAAAAATGCTTAACGAAACATTAGAAGTTGCTGAGGAATCAGATTTGGTAGTTAAGATTATTGATGTTGATACACGTGGTCTTATTAAAAAATTAATAAATTATTCAGCAGATATTTTAACAAAAGAAGAAGATATCAAACACTTAACAGATGTTAAAGTTAATGTTGAAAATTCAATACAAGCATTATCAAATAATCAAACATCTCAAGAAATGATTGATGCTTCTATTAAAAATATGGGTGAAGTAACTAACTTAATCAATTCTTCTTTAAAAGCTATTGATAGGTTAAAAGAGAAACTAGACAGCCTAAGAAAAGAAATTGCAAATCTTTTAATTAGATTAAAAACTTACTTGCAATTAGAAGTCCAACTTCTTCAACGTGTTGAAGATAATAAAACAGAAATGACTGATTTGACTTCTCAATTTGGCACACATGAAGCTAATTTAAGAGAATTACAGAAAAACTTAGATGCAGTTATTTCTTCAGATAATAGTCTAAGAAATAATATTAATAATGATTTGTCAGACCCAGATTTATTTAAAAATATTCTACTTGGTGAGAATAATGCCCCTATTGGAGCAAATAATGATGTAACTTATCATAAAGAAGATATTGAAATTAGAAGTCTTTATAAACAAATAAATGATTTAATGAAGACTTCAAATTTATCTATAGAAGATCAAGAATATCTTGAAAATATTTTTGTTGGAAATAATAAACACAATATTGCTGATGGTAAATTAAAAACATGAGATATTGAATTTGATCATATAATACCTAAAGATTCCAATGGTTACGAATATGGTGAAGAAATTAAAAATCAAGATGATTCTTACAAAGATTGATTGCTAACTAATACAAATTCAAAACATATTTTTACAAGTGATTCAGATCCTTTAACACAAAATAATATTCAAAATGTTTATAAAACAAGAACTGAAGCTATTGAACATTTTATTGAATTATGACTGAAACAAGATAGTCACTCTCTACCTCATGTTAGTTTAGATAATCTTGATATAAATAATATTTATACATATCATTCAACAACTAGTTCTGCTTCTGAAATTACAAAAAACAATTATCAAGATTAATTATTATTTTAATAAAAAATATAAATTTAAAAAAATGCTTTTTATAAGCATTTTTTTAAATTTATAATATATTAAATAATGTTAGCTTGATAGTGTAGTCACTTCTTTCAGAAAAAAAGTGCATTAAAATATTTACAAGATATTTAGAATTGAGAAAAATTTTCAAACAATATAATTCAGAAAAGTTTTTATTAGCAATAAATTCTATAGTTTTGGGTGTTAAAAGTGATAATCATTATTCCAAATTAGAAACGGATTACATTAATGTAAATTTACATTTATCTGGTTTAAAAAATCTTTTAATAATCATATTAAAGAAAATAAAAATTTATTAATTTTTGAAATTATTCAAATTTAAAATTTTCTTTATAAAAGATATACAAAATATTAAAAATTTCCTATATTTAGTATATCTATATAATAATATATATATGTATAAAGTCCCTAATTCTATAATGCAAAAATTAAATAAAAATAATATTAACGAATTTTATTCTTATCAAGAAAAATCTTTTGAAAAAATTGATGATGATAAAAATGTAATTATATCTAGTCCTACTGGCACTGGAAAAACACTCTCATTTATATTACCTTTCCTTGATAGAAATTATAAAAAACCATATGAAGTTGTTATATTGACTCCTAATGATGATTTAGGAGGGCAAATCAATAGAGTTGTCAATCAATACAAGGATTCTTTTATTAAATCTAATTTTATTCCCGGAGATATTACAATTCAAAGAAAAAAATCTTATTTAGATAGAAAACCTCATATTTTGATTACAACAGTTAAACAATTTACTAAAATGATTAAATATAGAGAAATTAATGTACAAAATATTAAATCTCTTGTAATTGATGAATTTGATCAGTTAACTAAAGATAGTTATTTTGGAAATATTAAAACAATTTTTCAAGAAATTAAAAATTCTTCTCAAAAAATAATTGCCGGGGCAACACTAAATAAAAAAGATATTGATAAAGCAATTAAATTAGTTAAAAATAATTATAAAGTTATTGAAAATATAGAAGGAAATATAAAGCATGAAGGTTATTATTTAATTAAAAATTATAAAAGAGATGATTCCGCTTTTTCAATTCTTAAAAAATATAAAAATAAAAATTTAATAATGTTTTTTAATAAAAAAGAAACAATGGAAATTTTAGCCAATAAGATGAAAGAACATGGGTTAGAACCTTATATATTTAATGCCGATTTAAAAAAACAAGATAAACATAATATCTTGAGACAAATTGAAAAGGATGATAACTTCATTATTTTTTCTACAGATTCTTTGGCTAGAGGTATTGATATTAAAAAACTTGAATTAGTTATTAATTTTGAGATTCCATTTGATAAAAAACAATATATTCATAGAATTGGAAGAATTAGTAGAGGAAGTTCGATAGGAACAGCGATTACTTTAATTACAAAAGAAAAAGAACAAATATTTAAAGAACATTATAGTAATAAAGTTTTATTAATGAATTAATTTTTTATATAAGTAAAATAAAAAAAAGGAATTTCTCCTTTTTTTTATTTTACTTATATAACTTTAACGTTTACAGCTTGTTCTTTGCCATTGTTTTCTTCAATAGAAAATTCAACTGTTTGTCCTTGTTCTAAAGTTTTGAAATCAGAGTCATTAGCAACAATGATTTTTGAAAAGTGTACAAAAACATCTTCTCTTCCTTCAACTTCAACGAAACCAAAACCTTTAGTAGCGTTGAAAAATTTTACTTTACCTGTCATTTTTAATCCTTTCTTATATTGATTTATTGTTAGGATTATTGATTTTATTAATTAAATTGAATTATTTAAAATTAGATTAATATTCCTAAATTTATTATATACATCTTTATAAATTTTAATCATTTTTTATTATTTAATCATTTTTTATTGTCAGTTTTATCAATTTTGACACCTTAGTAATATAATTTACATGTATATATTTTATATATACGAATCGATTCAATAATATTAAAATATTATTAAAAAAATTATAAAAATAGAAAGGACATAAATATGTCACAAATTCAAAAAATTCACGCTAGAGAAGTTTTAGACTCACGTGGAAACCCTACAATTCAAGTTGAAGTATGATCAGAATACGGATATGGAACAGCTATGGTGCCATCAGGAGCATCTACTGGAGATCTTGAAGCTCATGAGCTAAGAGATAAAGGAACTAAATTCGAATCTAATTGATTCGGAGGAAAAGGTGTTATGAATGCTGTTAATAATGTTAACACAGAAATAGCAGAAGCACTTCTAGGAATGGAAGTTACAAATCAAAGAGCAATCGATATGAAAATGATTGAAATTGATGGAACAAAAAATAAAAAAAGACTTGGCGCTAATGCTATACTTGGTGTTTCATTAGCTGTTCTTAAAGCGGCTTCAGATGAAACTGGACTTCCTTTATATCAATATATAGGTGGGACTAATGCTAGAAAACTGCCAGTGCCAATGTTAAATGTTATTAATGGTGGAGAACATGCATCAAATTCATTAGATTTTCAAGAATTTATGATTATGCCAGTTGGAGCAAAATCTCTAAGAGAAGCTTTACAAATGGCTAATAAAACATTCCATACATTATCTAAATTATTACATGATAATGGACACTCAACAGCAGTTGGTGATGAAGGCGGATTTGCTCCTAACTTTAAAAATGGTCACTATGAAGCTCTAGAGTTTTTAGTTAAAGCTATTGAAAAATCCGGATTTAAAGCCGCAAAAGAAGGAGAAAAAGCTATTGCTATAGCTATGGACCCCGCTACTTCAGAACTATATAATGAAGAAACAGGAAAATATATTTTTGCTAAAGCTCAAAAATTCAATCTTGAAGGAAAAACTGAATTTACTACTTCAGAAATGGTTTCATACCTAGTTGAAATGACTGAAAAATTTCCAATTATTTCAATAGAAGATGGTTTAGCAGAAACAGATTGAGAAGGTTTTAAACAATTTACTGCTGCCACAAAAGGTAAACTACAAGTTATGGGAGATGATTTAACTGTAACTAACTCAGATATTTTAGCTTATGCTATTAAAGAAAAATCAATGAATTCAATTTTAATAAAAATCAATCAAATTGGTTCTATTTCTGAAACATTAGATACAATTGAATTAGCTCATAAAGCAGGTATGACAGCTGTCGTATCACATCGTTCAGGAGAAACAGAAGACACAACTATTGCAGATTTAGCTGTTGGACTTAATACTGGACAAATCAAAACTGGTTCTATGTCAAGAACAGATAGAATTGCAAAATATAATAGACTTCTTGCAATTGAGGAAGAACTTGGAACAAATGCTGAGTTTGATGGAGTTAAAACATTCCACAACCTTGGTAAAAATGTACTTTCAGCAGTTGCCCCTTCTAGAGAAGATGCTATTAAGCATGAAAAATCACAAAAATAATTTTATAATTATTTAATTTATAAAAATAGAATAGTTTCAAAAAACACTTTTATGTGTTTTTTTAATAATCAATATTTTTTTTATTATTTTATAAAATATAAACTTTATAATAAAAATATGAAAAATTTTGAACTTATTACAGATAAAAAACCTAGTGGAGATCAACCTTCTAGTATTAAAAAACTAGTTCAAGGACTTAAAAATGGAGAACAAAACCAAGTTTTACTTGGAGCAACTGGAACTGGTAAAACTTTTACTATAGCTAATGTTATAAAAGAATCAGGAAAACCTACTTTAGTTCTTTCTCATAATAAAACTCTTGCTTCTCAGCTTTATACTGAATTTAAAGAAATATTTCCTAATAATAAAGTAGAATATTTTATATCTTATTTTGATTATTACAAACCAGAAGCATATATACCTTCTAGTGATACTTTTATTGACAAAACATCTAAAGGTAATGTTGATATTGAAGCCATGAGAATGAGTGCTTTGAATTCATTACTTTCTCATAATGATGTCATTGTTGTGGCTTCAGTTGCTTCAATTTATGGAGCACTTAATAGAGAAGAATATGCTTGAGGATTAACAGAATTAGAAATTGGTCAAGTATATGAAAGAACTAAATTATTAAGAAGGCTTATTGAAATTAATTACAATAGAACTAAAGGAGACCTTGTTAGAGGATCATTTAGAGTAGTTGGAGAAACTTTTGAAATTGTTCCAGGTTGAACTGATGATTTTTATTTAAGATTAGATTTTTTTGGTGATGAACTTGATTCAATAGAAATTGTTGATCCTTTAAATAAAAATATTATTCAAAAATTACAAAAGTATACAATTTATCCAGGAGATGCTTATACAATTAGAAAAACAACTTTAAAAAACGCTATTCCTTCAATTGAAAAAGAATTTAAAAAACGTTTAGATTATTTTGAAAAAGAAGGAAAAATTCTTGAAAAAGAAAGATTAAAACAAAGGATAAGTAGTGATATTGAATCTTTAAAAGAGTTTGGTATGACTTCTGGAATAGAAAACTATTCTATGTATCTTGATGGACGTAATTTTGGAGAAAGACCTTATACAATTATGGATTATTTTCCAAAAAATTCACTTATGGTTATTGATGAATCTCATATGATGATACCTCAATTACATGCTATGTATAAAGGTGATAGAAGTAGAAAAGAAAACTTAGTTGAATACGGATTTAGACTTCCATCTGCTCTTGAAAATAGACCATTACGTTTTGAAGAATGAGAAAATGCCTTCCCATGACCAAAAATTTTTGTAAGTGCAACCCCCTCAAATTATGAAATTGAAAAATCTGGAGAGAAAAATATTGTCAAACAAATAATTAGACCAACAGGTTTGTTAGATCCAAAAATTGAAGTTATACCCTATGAAGGTCAAGTAGATTTCATTTATGATAAATTAATTGAACAAAGAAAAGTTGATGAAAAATCTTTCATTCTCACTACTACAAAAAGATTTTCCGAAGAACTTTCTTCTTATTTAAAAAATAAAAAAATAAAATCAGCATATATCCATTCAGAACACAAAACTTTTGAACGTAACGAAATAATTAGAAAATTAAGAGTTGGAGTTTATGAAGTTATTATTGGTATAAATCTTCTAAGAGAAGGAATGGATGTTCCTGAAGTTAGTAAAGTATTTGTTATGGATTCAGATAAAGAGTCATTTTTACGTTCAAAAAGTTCACTTATTCAAATAATTGGACGTGCAGCACGTAATGTAAATGGTATAGTTTATTTATTTGGTAATAAAATTTCTAGAAGTATGAAATTAGCCATTGATGAAACTGAAAATCGTAGAAAAATTCAAATTATTCATAACAAAAAAAATGGAATTACTCCTAAAACTATATTTAAAAAAATTCCTGAACCAATTCATGTTCAAGGTAAAAAAAATGAAAAAGCCCTTGAATTATCACAAAAAATGAATGCAAAAGAAAAATCTAAATTAATCGCTTCTTTACGGGGTCAAATGCTTATGGCTTCAAGAAAAATGAATTTTGAAGAAGCGGCCAGAATTAGAGATCTCATTTTAGAATTAGAATGTAATTAATTTTTTAAATATTTTTAAATTTAAAAAAATAGGCAAAAATGCCTATTCCACATAATTTATCAATTAAGATAAACCCAGTAAATTTTCTTACTTTTTTTGTGTTTTTGTATTTTTTGAATACCATTTTATAA
>JAIFTM010000036.1 GCA_019661745.1 Mollicutes bacterium PWAP
GAATATAATATTATTATGTTTTCTGTTATTTTATTTACCACTCTTAATCTTATTATTAATTTAATTCTTGATATTTTATATACAATTATTGATCCAAGAATTAAACTTGCTGAAAAAAACAATGTTTCTTTCATTGTTAAAATGAAAAAAAGAAAACAAAGAAAAGAAAATATTTTATCTGAAAGGAGTAAATAATGAATACTAATTCATTTGAAAAACAATATGACTTAATAAATATTAATAAAAATTGGTTTAATCAAATTTCAAAAGAAGAATATATTGAAAAATCTTCTAAAAAAACCCTTTCTGGTAAACCGACTAAAATTTGAAAAGATATTTTAAAAAGATTTTTTACAAATAAATGAAACATTATATTTTTAAGTATTTTTGTCGGATTAATTATTTTAATTGCAATTGGTTCAACTTTTTCAAAATTTGATTCAACTCATTCTGTATCTAATTCTCCTTCTAACCAAATTAGATTTTTACACCCTAAATCAAGCCTTAATACAATTGGGGGCGCCCAATTAAATATTATTAAATCAATTATTCCTGGTTCGCACCTTTCTTCAAGTGGTAATAGCATTGTTGATAATAATGGTTTTATTACTAGCTCTAATTGAAACGGCCATTCTTGAACAATTGATTATAAAAACCCATATCATGTTAATACTTTATTAGGTACTGACGATACTGGTAGAAGCGTTTGAGAAAGACTTATTTCTTCTTCTAGATTTTCTTTTGGATTAGCTATTTCTGTTGCTTCAATAGAAACTTTATTAGGTACTATCATTGGTATTTATTTAGGTTATAAAGCTGGTACATGAATTGATACTTATATATTACGTTTTTTTGAATTAATTTATTCAATACCTTCATTATTATTGATAATTATATTTGTTCTTATTCTAGGAACAGGATTTATTTCATTTATGATATCTTTAATATTAATTGGTTTTATTTCTCCTATTTTTATTGCAAGAATGTTTACAATGAAAATTAAAGATCAAGAATTTATTAAGGCATCTATTTCTATAGGAGCTTCAACAAATAGAATAATATATAGACACATATTGCCTCAAATTTTTGGTAAATTATTAGTTTCTTTTGTTCAAAGAATACCTCAAGTTGTATTTTTAGAAGCAACAATTGTTTTCTTAGGAATGCATTTAGGTGGTGAATCTCAAAATACACTTGGAACAATGATGGAATCTGCGCGTAAAATTAGTGCATTGACTAGTAATATTCTATATTTATTAGCACCAGCAACTGTATTACTACTATTTACATTATCATTACAATTAATTGCTAACGGTTTACGTGATGCATTCGATGCTAAAACATTGGGATAAGGAATTTTATGACAAAAGAAGAATTACAAAATTTTTTAGATAAAAAAGGAATTATTTATAATAAAAAATCTCTTAAAAAAGAATTAGAAGATTTAAAGAAAAAACATGATTCAAAAAATAATCCTCAAGAAAAAAATGATGAAAATAAAGTTATAGTTGATGTAGAAGATTTAAGAGTTTCTTTTAGAGATGTGAATAAGAGAAAAAATATTATTGATATCATTAGAGGAATTTCTTTCAAAATTAATAAAGGAGAAATTATCGGTTTTATTGGAGAATCTGGTTCTGGTAAATCTGTAACAGCTAAATCTTTATTTGGAATGAATACAAATTCAATTACTACAGCAAAAAAAATGATTATTTCTAATCAAAATATGATTTTAAAAGATAAAGAAGTTATTTCAAAAAATAAAATTTGAAAAAAATTACGTGGTAAAAAAGTTACTTATATACCTCAAAATCCCATGACTTCTTTAAATCCAACAATGAAAATTAAAAACCAAATTTTAGAAATTATTAATATTTCTGATAAATATAAATCTATGTCTTATTCTGAAAAAATTGATATTATTGTTGAATTATTAGAAAGATTTGGCCTAAAAGATTCTCGTATTAATATTAACATGTATCCACATGAATTTTCTGGAGGAATGAGGCAACGTGTTGTTATTGCAATGGCAGTTTTCTCTAATCCTGATATTATTATTGCGGATGAACCAACAACTGCCCTTGATCCTACTGTTCAAGCTTCTGTTTTAGAACTATTAAAATCTATCACTATTGATTTTAATATTTCATTAATTTTTGTTTCTCATGATATTTCTGTTGTCTCTACTCTTGTAGATTATATTTATGTATTTTATGCAGGTAGAGTCATCGAACAAGGCACTAAATTTGAAATTCTTACAAATAGTAAACACCCATATACTTGAGCATTATTTTCATCTATGCCTGAATCTTCTATTAATGGAGAAGAACTTTTTACTTTAGATGGAACTCCACCTAATTTTTCTAACTTGCCCCCTGGCGACCCTTTTAGTTCTCGTAATATTTATGCTATGGAAATAGATTTCAAAATTGAACCTAAGTTATTTGATGTTCCAGGTAGTAAAACTCATAAAGCAGCTACTTGATTATTACATCCAAATTCACCTAAGGTCACTAAACCTTTGCAAGTATTAAATATTGAAAAAATGGCACTAAAAGAAAAAAATGTAATTAAAAAACATAAAGAAGGATAATTATGGAAAAAAACAAAAAAGAATTAGAAAAATTAACAATAATTAAATTAAAAGAAATCGCTTTAAAAGAAAAAGTTGATTTATCTAAATCAATCAAAAAATTAGAAGTAATTAATTCAATAATATCTTCAAGAAATGAAAAATTAATTACAAAAAAAAGTGATATTAGATTTAAAAAATTAATGTCTTTTAAAAAAAGTGATTTATTAAATATAGCTTTAAAATTAAAAATAAATGTTTTTAAAGAAATGACTAAAGAAGAAATAATTTTTAAAACTTATAAAC
>JAIFTM010000037.1 GCA_019661745.1 Mollicutes bacterium PWAP
ATATAATTATATAAAATTAAATTATTTTAGAAAGCGGTAGTCTTAATATGAAAAAAAATAAAAAATTTTTACCATTGTTTGTTTCAAGTTTAATTTCTATCTCTCCAATTGTTTCTGTTGTTAGTTGTGGGATGGATAAATATAGTACTATTGATGATAATATTATTAAAATTTTGGTATCTTGAAATAAAACATATGATTCATATAAATTTTTAGAAAAAATTAAAAATGAATACAACAAACTTAATAAATCAAAAATAGAAATTGTTTATTTAGAAGGCAATTATAAAGCTCAAAGCGATTTCTTAAGTAATACTTATCAATCTAGAAATAAAAGAAAGTTAGTTAATTTAGCAATTGGTTATCCTGCAACATTAAGTACTGCGGTTTATTATGATATGATGTTAGACCTTGATGTTAAAGAAATGTTAAAGAAAGAATTTATTTCTATCTATGAAACAATTAATAATAATGTTGAAAATACAGAAAAAGAAAAATCTTATATAGCCCCATTGGGTTTATCTTCTTCATCGTTAATTATTGATAAAGTTGTTTTGGGAAAAATTTTAAAAACTGTCAAATTAAAAGGCGGCATAGCATCGGGTTCTCAAATAAATAAAATTATTGATTTTTATGATAATAATGATGATAAAAATTTTGTTGATAAAGAATGAAAAGTTTCAAACATAAATAAAAAAATAAATGTTAATGATGAAATATTTACCAATATGAAAAAAATGCTTGAATTTGGTTCAGAAGTTATTAAATTATTTGAAATTGATAATAAAATTAAAAATTTTGGTTCTTTAGAATCTCCTATAAATAATATTCTTGCTTCTTCTGCTTCAATTTTAAATGATAGTAAAGACGAATTTTTATTTCATAAAAATCAAAATGGTTATATGACATATCCTGTTTCAGATAAAAATTCTGTGCAATGAAGTGCCCTTTCTGATGTCTACAAAACAATTAAAAACTCTTTAGAAAGTGGTTCTTTATATTTAAGAGTTGGTAATAAATATTCTTTTAATTCTTTTAAAAAACATAATTTAGCATTTGTATCAACCACTACAGCAAGTATTCCTTATTGATTTGATGAAAATGAAAATCCTGAAACTCTTAATAAAAATGAATCAATTATTATGACTGATAATAATAAATTTGGGCAAAAAAGTTCTTATGTTATACAAGGACCTTCCTTATTGGGGTTACATACAAATGACAGCGAAGATAAAAAAACAATTGAATTTGTAAAGTGGCTTTATGAAACTAAAAATAGAAATAACAATAAAAGTTGAGCACAATTACTTTCTGAAGCTGCAGGATATTTATTCCCTTCTAAAAAAGAAATTCAAAATATTTCTAATGAAATTAATGATTCAAATGATGTAGTAAAATTCTCTTTAAAAGAAATAGAAAACGGTAGTATTGCAGCAATTTATCCCTCTGGACCTAGAGTTAATGATTTTCGTAATTCATTGTCAACTGCAATTAGTTCGCAATATACAAATTGATTAAATAAAGGTTCTGTTGATTCTATCGATGAAATTTACACTTTAATCGATCATTTAATGAATGGAAAATGGAAAAATGATTAATTTTTTATATAAGTTTTAACACTTTTTTTATGTTAAAATATTTTGTATGAAGAACTTGAAAATTTTAATAAAAAATGAAGTTAGAATTTATCTTTCTGATACAACTGAATTAACTAATAATCTTATTAAAACTCATAAAACAAAACCACTCGCAAGTCGAACATTAGGAACGGCAGCAGGTCTTTTTAGTACTTTTGGCCTTATGAGAAAAGAAATTTACACTTCAGTTAATATTAAAGGTGATGGACCTTTAAAAAATATCATTGTTGAATCTAATCCTGATGGTGGAATAAGAGCTTTAATTGGAAATCCTTTTGTTCAAACTGAATATGATCAAGATATTGATAAAGCAAACACTATTCCTATTTCTTTGGGGGTTGGTTCCAATGGTGTTATGAACGTTGTAAATAGAATTGAAAATATTGGCTCTAAAATTTCTAATTTTGGAGGAATGGTAAATTTAGTATCAGGAAATATTACTTTAGATTTAGCATTTTATTTTGATCAATCAGAACAAACTTTTAGCGCTGTAGATTCATTTACTTTACTAAAAAATGCCAATAATGCTAAAAGTACAATTAATGTTATTTTTCAAATGATGCCCAAACATAAAAAAGAAGATATTATTTTTGTTGAAAAATTTATTAAAAATCATTCTTTAAAAAAAGTTTCTTTTAATAAATATTTGAATGAACTTATTAAAGAGGGCGCAGAACTAAAAGATGAAAGAAAAATTTTTTGACATAAAACTTGCTCTAAAGATAAAATGTTTAAAGCTATTGCTTCTTTAACCAATAAAGATATTGAAGAATTAAAAGAAAAATATGGGGCCGTTGAAGTTAAATGCCATTTTTGTAATAGTATTTATAGATTTTTTGAAAAATAAAAAAATATTAAAAAATTCTTTTTTTATTTTTATATAATATTTTTAACAATTTAATATCACAATGAAGTTGAAGTAGTACGGAATGGTTTGAATTCACCAACTAAGTGTTTTGCCGATTTTAGGCACGAGAGTCTTTAAGGATTGGTAACTTAGCATCCTAATTGACTATTTTTTATTTTGTTTTTTAAGGAGAAAATTATGAATTATAAAGAAATAGAAATTAACAATTTTGAAAATTGAAAAGTTGCTAAAAGTAAAGCTTATAAAAGTAAAGAATTAAAAGAATTACAAATTTCTATTAAAAGTGCAAGCAATTTTGAAAAAATTAATATTGGCAAGAAAATTTCTGAATTAAAAATGGAAATGAAAAATTATTTTGATTATAAATTAATAGAAATTAAAGAAATTGATATTAAAGAAAAAATGAAAAATAGTTATGTTGATATAACTTTTCCTGTAAATAAAAATGTTGGAGGTTCTCACCCTTTAACAATTGTTTCAAATCGTTTTAGAGATTGATTTATTAGAAATGGTTATTTTGAAAGTGTTGGTAGTGAAGTTGAATCAACAGAATTTAATTTTGATAGACTAAATTTGCCTGAAGATCATCCAGCTAGAGGGATGCAAGATTCAATTTTTATAAATAAAAATACTTTAATGAGAACTCATAATACTGGGTTTACATCTAGAGAATTATTGGAAAATCAAAATACCACTTTTTCACATTTTGTTATAGGTAAAGTTTATAGAAATGACGAAGATGATGCAACTCATTCTCATCAATTTCAGCAAGTTGATTTAGTCTCTGTTGGAGAAAATATTTCTATCAAAAATTTAATTTGAACATTGAAATCGGTTTTATCTTATGTTTTGGAAGAAAAAGTTGAAATAAGAATGAGACCAAGTTATTTTCCTTTTACAGAGCCTTCTATGGAAGTTGATGTTTTTTACAAAAATAAATGAATTGAAATTTTAGGTTCGGGTATTCTTAATAATAAAGTTCTTGAATTTGCTGGTTATGACACTGATAGATTCAGTGCTTTTGCTGCAGGAATTGGCGTTGAAAGAGTTACTATGATTAAATATGGAATTTCTAATATTAGAGAATTTTATAAAAATGATAAAAGATTTTTAGATCAGTTCAAAGGAGGTAAATAATGTTATTTTCTTATAATAAGTTAATAGAATTAGCAAACTTAAAAGCTACCCCTGAAGAAGTTTCATCGGCAATTACTTCAATTGGATTTGAAGTTGAAGGTATTGAAAACTTTTCCAAAGTTGAAGGAATTAAATTTGGAAAAGTTTTAGAACTTTCTAAAAATCCAAATGACAATAAACTTACAGTTGTAAAAATTATGTTTGATAATGGTAATAAAATTATTCAAACTACTGCAACAAACTTAAAATTAAATGATGTTGTTATTGCATTTGTTCCGGGATCTTCAAATGGTGAATTTACTTTTAGCTCAAAAGAATTAAAAGGAGTTTTGTCCGAAGGTATGCTTTCTAATATTAATGAATTTGGAATAAAAAAAGATTTACTTCCTGAATATATGTATGAAGGAATTGGAACATTTAATGAAATAAATGATTTATCAATTGATCCTATTGAATATCTTGGATTAAATGATTTTATAATTGAAGTAAGCGTGCTTTCAAATCGTAGTGATGTAAATTCTTATTTAATTATGGCTAGAGAACTTTCATCATATTTTGAAACAGAAGTAAATTTTAATTTTGAAGATCTAAAAGTTTCTGGAAAAACTAAAAACTCTTTCTCTTTTAAAGAACATGAATTATCTAAAATTTCTTTAGTTGAAACTAGTGAAAATATTTCTTTAAATATGAAACAAAAAATGATGATTATTAAAAGCGGTATCACCCTTAATAAAAATGACATGATAAATGTTTCTAATTTAATATTTATTTTATCTGGTCAACCAACTCATGTTTATGATAGTGAAATTTTAAATTCTAAAATACTTGAAGTTAAAAAAATTAATGGCAAAGCAAATATTTTGGGAAATAAAATTGTTGAATTCAATAATTCTCAAGTAATATTTGATGGAAAAGAAGCAGTTTCTGTTGCCGGTATTGTTGGTATTCAAAAATTTTCAGTTTCTGATAAAACAAAAAAATACTTATTTGAATTTGGTATTTTCAATAATTATGAAGTTAGAAAAACTTCTAAAATGATAAAAACAAATACTAACAGTGGAAATCAATCAGGAAAAAAATTAGGTTTAGGCACTAAAGAAATCGCCATTAAAATACTTTCTATATTGTTAAAAGGAAATCATTCTACAGTATTTTATAATTATAAAAATAAACCAAAAAAAACTTTTTTTATTAAATATGAATATTTAAATAAAATAGCCGGAGAAGATTTTAGAAAAAATAAAAAATTTCCAGATTTAATTAAAAAACTTACAAAATTAGGATTTATTTTTG
>JAIFTM010000038.1 GCA_019661745.1 Mollicutes bacterium PWAP
ATATAATAAAAAGCTGAATAAAGTAGAGGAAATACTTGCTTGATTAATCAAAATTGAAGAGTTTTCAAATGCTCCTTCTTTTTTTAATAAAGAAATAAATAATCCATAAATAATAGTTATTATAAATAATATAAATACAATACTCAAAACATAAATTAAAGATCATAATTTCTGTTTATCTTTTTGATAATAAGGAATTCAAATTCTTTTATCTTTAATTAAATTTTCAATGTTTTTAAATGAAATATATGAAATTCCATTAACTGTACCAAAAACACTAATTGTAATAAGTATCAATACAGAAAAAGTAATATATTTTGCAGTGCCCTTAGGTAAAAAATCATTTAAAGTGTCAGAAATAGAGCCTGTACCTCTTAGTAACTGAATTATAGTTAAAGATAAATATAAAACAATAACAAATAACATTGAGAAAAATATTAATAAAGGCATTCTTTTTTTTCCATTTTTAATTCTACCTTGTGTAGAAGAAATGCTAGTAAAAGCATCGTAAGTAAATAAAGTCAATGGTATAGCAGCGATCATTTTAGAAAAATCAAAGCTAGTTCCATGTTTGAATAAATTTTGACCAGGTTTTCCATTGTGATCAATCAACATTTTGGAATCGGGGCTATAATTATGTGTATTAAAAAATATTAAACCAGCAATAACAACCACAAATAAAGGTATTACTTTAATAATAGTTGTTGCACTTTGAGTTATAGACATAAATTTTTCGGAAAAATATTGAGACAATAAGAGGCTGATACCAAAAAATAAACCAATAATAAGATGAATTATGGGAGAAATTTTATTTGCGTCTACTAAAGATAAGGTATCTAAAGCATCAAAGAAAAATTTACTTATTAAAAAAGATAATATAACTATATATATATTGTAATAAAATACTGTTCTTATAGTTCCAAAACCTTTTGAAAGGAAATTATTGGAATATTTTTTTGTTCATAAAAGTTCACCTGTTGTATTTTTTTCAGTATTTGTTCTACCTATTTCTGAAAATGAAATAGCTGCAGTTAAAGAAATTATTGATCCTAAAATTCAAGCAATACCAGTAGAAACGGCAGAATAATTAGTTATATTAAAAATATCATTATTTCTAAAAAAAATACCAGCTCCAATAACTGTTCCAATTAACATTGAAATAGCTGCTGCTAGACCCAGTTTTCTTGATTTTGATTTATGCATAATTATTTTAATTATAACATAAGAAATATTTTAAAAAATTTTACAAAAAAATATCAATTTTTTGATTTTTAATTTAATATTAAATATTTTATTAAGATTTTTTGTGAAGTCTATTAAGGGCTCTTTTAAGTGCTAATTCAGCAAGATAAAGTTCTGATTTAATTTTACTATTATTAATAATTATTTCAGCTTTATCTTTTGCTTTTTTAGCTCTTGCTTTATCAATGTTTTCAATAAATTCAATTGCATCAGTAATAATTTCAACACTTTTAGGCGTTGCATAAACAAGCCCGCCACTAATAGCGGCAATTTTTTGTTTAGAATCTGAATCTCTACCAATTTTTAATTCAGCAATATCAAGCTGAGCCATAAAAGGAGATTTTCCATGTTGTATACCGATGAAACCTTCAAAAGTTTTCATAGTTACAATTTCAACAATTCCATCAAAAAATAAACCATTAGGCGTAATTATTTTTAGCTTAGTTAAATTCATTATTTATTTTTTTTGCTTTCTTAATAGCATCTTCAATAGTACCTACTAATAAAAATGCAGATTCAGGAAGATTATCATGTTTACCTTCAAGAATTTCTTTAAACCCTCTAACTGTATCTTCTACTTTAACAAATTTGCCAGGTATTCCTGAAAATTTTTCAGCAACAAAGAATGGTTGAGATAAAAAGTTTCTTATACGTCTAGCTCTTTGAACTGTAGTTTTATCTTCTTCTGACAATTCATCCATTCCAAGAATTGCAATTATATCTTGAAGTTCTTTAAACCTTTGCAGAATATTTTGAACTTCTTGAGCTACTTCATAATGTTCTTGACCAACAATTTCTGGATCTAACATTCTAGAAGCAGATTCTAAAGGAGAAACTGCTGGATATATACCCAAAGCAGCTATATTTCTATCTAAAACTGTTCTTGCGTCTAGGTGAGAAAAAGTTGTGGCAGGAGCAGGGTCAGTAAGATCATCAGCAGGAACATAAACAGCTTGAACTGAAGTGATTGAACCTTTTTTAGTTGAAGTTATACGTTCTTGCAATTGACCCATTTCAGTTGCAAGAGTTGGTTGATACCCAACAGCTGAAGGCATACGACCAAGAAGGGCCGAAACTTCAGAACCAGCTTGAGTAAATCTAAATATATTATCAATAAATAAAAGAACATCTTGACCAAGATTATCACGGAAATACTCTGCCATAGTTAAACCAGAAAGAGCAACTCTCATACGTGCCCCTGGAGGTTCATTCATTTGGCCAAATACTAGAGAAGTTTTTTTAAGTACGCCTGATGCTTTCATTTCTCAATAAAGGTCATTACCTTCACGAGTTCTTTCACCTACGCCGGCAAAAACAGAAAGACCACCATGTTGAGTTGCAACATTATTAATTAATTCTTGAACTAAAACTGTTTTACCAACTCCAGCTCCACCAAATAGACCAATTTTTCCACCTTTTGAATATGGAATAAGAAGGTCAACAACTTTAATCCCTGTTAAAAGAGTTTCAGCCGAAGCAGTTTGTTCTTCATAAGAAGGAGCTAGTCTATGAATAGGCATTTTAGGTGCATCTTTTGGTGCGGGTTTTTCATCAATTGGATCTCCAAGAACATTAAACATACGACCAAGAACCTTTTCACCAACCGGAACTGTAATAGGTGAACCAGTATCAAATACATCTAAACCTCTTTTTAATCCATTGGTTACATCCATTGCAATAGTTCTAACTGAATCATTCCCAATATGTTGCGCAACTTCAACAACTAATTTATGTCCATTATTATCAATTTCTAAAGCATTAAGTATTTGAGGTAAATCTGAATTATCAAATCTAACATCAATAACTGGTCCCAACACTTGAGTAATTTTTCCAATATTTTGTTTTTTATTTGCCATAATGTCTCCTAATTTTCTGCACCAGCAACAATTTCAGTAATTTCTTGAGTTATTTTTGCTTGTCTTTTTCTATTGTATTCAAGATTTAATGTATTAATAAGTTCATCAGCATTATCAGAAGCATTTTCCATTGCCATTCTACGTGAAGACATTTCTGATAATTTACTTTCACTCATAGTTCCATAAATAAGAGCCGATAAATATAAAGGAAGAATTCCCAATAATACTTCATCAGCTGAAGGTTCAAATTCAGTAATTGAAGAATTAGAATTTTCTTTTTTATCTATAACTTTTTTATCTATGGGTAATAACATTAAATCTGTTGCTTCAAAATTAACAGAATTAATGAATTTAGTATAAATAATTTTAATTGATTTTATTTCTCCGCTTATAAATTTAGCAATTGCTTCTTTACCAAGTTCATTAGCAAAAAAATAATTAGGTTCATCTCCTATATATTTAAAAGATTTTTCAAGTTTAAATTCTTGAGATGTTAAAGATGAAACCCCTTTAGAACCAATAACAAAAATAATATCTTGTTTTTTAACTGATTCTTTTAATTTTTTAATGACATTAGAATTATATCCTCCACAAAGTCCTAAATCAGAAGTAATAACAATATATAAATTTTTATCTTCAAAATTTTTTGGAAATAATTTTTCTAAATCGTTTACGTTAGCGATTAAATCACTAAAAATTTCATAAACATTTTCATAATATTCTTTAACTGATTGATAGTTTGCTTTTGCTCTTTGAATTTTTGCAGTAGAAACTAATTGCATTGCCTTAGTAATTTTTCTAGTAGATTTGACAGAATTAAGTCTGTTTTTTGTTTCTTGTAATGATGCCATTATTTATTAAGTTTAATTAAATCCAATTTTAATGATTTGGGATCAAATTTTATTTTTCTAGATTCTAGGTATGCAATAATGTTTTTTTTATTCATTTTGTTTAAATCATCTAAAGATAATTTTTCTGATTTTTTAAATGATGAGTTTGTATTTACATTTTTATTAGTAGAAGTTTTTTTTATTTTATATTTTGATGAATCAAAAATTACATTAATTTTTTTTGGCATTGAACCATGTTCATCTTTATTATAATTTTCAATTACAGAAATAAAAGATTCTGTTATTTTTATTAATTCATTTAAAATAGATCCTTCAAGAACATCATCTCATTTAAGTTTTGAAGCAAGAATAGTTCTTAATTGTTTTGCATATTTATCAGTATTAAAGTGCAAAATAACTTGTTTTTTTCAATCATTAATATTTTTAGAAGGCACTACATTTGTAACTCTTTTTTTAACACCAAGTAAAACAATACTTTGATCAATTTGATCAATAGGGCTATATTGTTTTTGTTTAATTATTTCAAGAACTTTTTTACCATGAGAAAGAATTTTTTTAGTATCTTCATCAAGGTCAGAACCAAACTGTGCAAAAGCAGCCATTTCAGAATATTGTGATAATTCTAATTTTAAAGTTCCAGCTACTTGTTTCATGGCTTTAATTTGAGCAGTACCACCAACACGAGAAACAGAGAAGCCAGCATCTACTGCAGGTCTTTGTCCAGACATAAATAAATTAGTCTTTGTAAATATTTGTCCATCTGTAATAGAAATAACATTTGTTGGAATATAAGCCGAAATATCATCAGCTTGAGTTTCAACAATAGGAAGAGCAGTAATTGAACCTCCACCATTTTCTTTGTTAACTCTAGCGGCACGTTCTAATAGTTGAGAATGTAAATAAAAAACATCTCCAGGAAAAGCTTCACGACCAGGAGGTCTTCTAAGGAGCAATGATAGTGTACGATAAGCAACAGCATGCTTAGATAAATCATCATAAACGATAAGAACATCTTTGCCATTTTCCATTCATTCTTCAGCAATAGTAACGCCTGTATAAGGAGCTAAATATTGAAGAGGAGCAAGTTCACTGGCCGTAGAAGAAACTACGGTAGTATATTTCATTGCATTTAATTTTGTTAATTTTTCAACAATTTGAGCAACTGTTGAATTTTTTTGCCCAATTGCAACATAAACACACTTTACATCTTTGCCTTTTTGATTTAGAATAGCATCAATTGCAATTGCGGTTTTCCCTGTTTGTCTATCACCAATAATAAGTTCTCTTTGACCTTTTCCAATAGGAACCATTGAATCAATAGCAATAATTCCTGTTTCAAAAGGTTGGTTAACTTCTTCTCTAGTCATTACTCCTGGCGCAACTCTAAAAACTTCTCTAAATTTTTTAGTTTTGATTGGTCCTGCTCCATCAATAGAATTACCTAAAGAATCAACAACACGACCAGACATTTCATCACCTACAGGAATAGAAATAACTTTACCAGTTCTTTTAACTTTGTCTCCTTCTTTAATGCCAGAAACATTTCCCATAAGAACAGCTCCAACTGCATCTTCTTCAAGATTAAGAGTCATAGCTTGAGTTCCATCCTGAAATTCTAAAAGTTCTCCAAGCATAGCATTTTCAAGACCTGAAATTAAAGCAATCCCATCACCAACTGTGATAACTTCACCTTCTTCATATCTTTCAACTTTAGATGCATAATTTTTAATCTGATTTTTTAAGATTGCAGATATATCATTAGCTTTTGTTGCCATATCTTAGTTTTCTCCTTTAATTTTATTTATAAGTTCATTTTTAAGTTGTTTTAGTCTTGTATGTACTGAATCTTCAATAATTAAAGAACCGATAACAATTTTAAATCCAGCAAATAAACTTTTATCAATTTCATGTGTAAGAATAACATTTATGCCATATTCTTTAGAAACTTTATTTTGAATACTTTTTACCTCTATATTTGTAAGTTTAGAAGCTGAATAAACTTTACCTTCAATGATTTTTTTTGTTTTATTAATTTTTTTAATCAACTTTAGGAGAGTAGGAATAATAATTTTTCCTTTTCTTCTTTCTGCGATTATTTTTAAAAAATTTAATAGATTAATATTAATATATTTTTTGAATGCTTTATCGATTAAGTTTATTTTTAAATCATTTTTTATTGTTCTTGAATTAATAATTCCTAAATAATCAGTGTTTTCTTGAATTGATTCAATAATTTTTAAAGAATCTTCTTTATATATTAGTAGTTTTTTTTCTTCTTTTGATAATTCAAATAAAGCAAGAAAGTAACCAACAACATGTTCATTAGACATTATTTTTTACTTTCAACATATTCTTTAATAATTTTTTTATTATTTTTAGAGTCTACTTCTTTTTCAATTATTTTTGCAGCAGTTTCTAAAACGATGTTAACAATTGTTTCTTCATTATCTTTAATAGATTTTGATTTTTGTATTTCAATATCTTTATTTGCTTTAACTTTCTTAGCAGTTATTTCCTTATCAATACTAACCATTTTTTCTTTTCTAATTTTTTCTATTTCAATTTTTGCATCTTTAATTATTTGAAACGACTTAGATCTAGCTAAAAATAATTCTTTATTTGCGGCTTCCCTGTCAAGAACCGCTTCTTTATTTTCTAGTTCTGCTGAGTCAATATTAGATTGGATATAAGCTCTACGAGCCTCTACCATATTTTTAATTGGTTTATATACTAAAAGTGTCAAAATTGTTAAAAGAACAATAAGGGCAAGAATAGTAGCAACCATTGTTGGTCATGAAGGAAATAAAGCTGAAAATTTACTTTGTAATTCTGGCATTTTTTACCTTATTTAAAATACAAATAGTAGAAGAATTGAAACAATAAGAGCATAAATAGCTGCAGACTCAGCAATACCCATACCAACGATCATCATTGATCTTATTTTAGCTTCAGCTTCAGGATTTCTCCCTACTGCTTCAGCAGCTCTACCGGCAGCAATACCTTGACCAGCTCCAACACCTGAAGCTCCAATCATTGCTAATCCAGCTCCAATTCCTACTAAACCATGTTCTATACCTGTACTTGCCATAATATTTTCTCCTTTTTAATATAATTATGTTTTTTAAGCAATAACTGTGTTATTATTGCCTTCTTTTTTATTAGATTTTTTAGTTTTTTTTATTTTATTATTATTTGATTGTTCTTTTGAAAATTCTTCTTCTACTTCTAATGATCAATATATCATTGTTAGTAAAACAAAAACAAATGCTTGTATGAGTCCATCAAACATATCAAAGTATGCATGGAATACTGGTGCGATTATTGCTCCAAGCAAATTAATTTCTCCTATGTAAGGGACATTTTTTCAAATAATTCCAGTAACAGCATAAATTAAAAACATAATAGTTCCACCCCCTACTAAATTTCCAAATAAACGGAAAGAAATAGATATTAATGGTGAAAACTGTCCAATTAATTCTGTTGGATTAACAAATTTTTTGAAAAATATTGCTTTTTGATACATTATACCCACTACATAAATACCAATTCATGTAATTAGTCCAATTGTTAATGTAACTGAAAATGAAGATCCCGGGGGTTCTAAACCAATAAGTCCAAATAAATTACCAACAACAAGAAATGTCATTAAAGTAAAAATATATGGAGCGGGTTTTCTAATTTTATTTCCAGTAGCTTGTACATATAAATTATCAACTGCCATAACATATTGTTCTGTTAAAAGAACTATGCCGGTTGGGGCTTTATTAACTTTTGTTTTTCTTAATTTTAAATAAATGTAAATTGAAACTATAACCAAAATGATTGTAACGAGCATTAATGAGAATATTTGCGGTTGTAATTGACCGCCAGTTACTCAAGCTCCTTTAGAACCATCTGGGTTCATGGCATCAGGTTCATAGTGTTTCTTAAATAGAAAACTATTGGCAAATTTATCCATAGAGTTACTCTCCTTTTCTTTTTATAAATTGAGCAACAATAGAACTAGCTACAACAATACTTATTCCACCAATATAAGTAAATATATTTATGGGACCAGATACAACATTAATTCCCCCTTCAAAAAGAGAAATTTTATTAAGATTAATTCATTTATTTAATAAAACAACACAAACTATAAAAATTAAATGTATTGTAATAATTAAATAAAACCTTATTTGAGTTAATCAAAAAGCATTTTTTTTATCTCTTTGCTTTTTAAAGAGTGTTCTAAGTAATGAATGGTTTAACAAAAACGATAGAACTGAAACTACACCACCTAATGCAAAACCAACTATAAGATTTCAATCATATCAAATCAAAAATAAACCAATAATTATTCCAAATGCATAAAAAATGATACTAACAATAATTATTTTATTAAATAATTTTTTGTCCATTTTTCCTCCGGGTAAAGTGGTGTAAAAAATATTAGAAAAAACATAAAGGTTTGTTA
>JAIFTM010000039.1 GCA_019661745.1 Mollicutes bacterium PWAP
AAATATTTAAAAAAGAATTTGAAAACACTGAAATTAGATGAGAATATCAACCTAAAATAGGCACAGGTGTTATATTAATGGTAAAATAAATATATAATGTTTTTTACAAAGGAGAGTATCATGAAAAATGTAAACCAAAAAATTGAAATTTCAAAAGAAAAACTTGTTGAATTAAAACAAGAACTAAAAAATCTTTATGTTGAAAGAGAATTAATTGTTGTTGAATTAGCAGAAGCTAGAGCACAAGGGGATTTATCTGAAAATGCTGAATATGATGCCGCAAGAGATAAGCAAGGAGAAATTGTTTCTCGTATAAGTGAATTACAATACATAATTGATTATCATACTATTGTTAAACATAATTCTAACTCTAAAATAGTTAGATTAGGTTCTATTGTCGAAGTTTCTTCAAAGACAAATAAATCTGTTAACGGTAAATATACAATAGTTGGTTCTTTAGAAAGCAATCCATTAGAAAAAAAAATATCTAATATTTCACCTTTAGCTGTGGCTATTGTTGGCCAAAAAGTTGGAGACATTGTTGAAGTTAAAACAACAAAATTTTTTAAAGTAAAGGTAGAATCTATTAATTAATGAAAAACACTATTGTGTTAAATAATAAAACTAATTATGAATTTAAATATTTATCTTTATTACAAGAAATTTTTGATAAATTAATGAATAAATTAGAAGTAAAATCAAAAACAGAGATTTCTTTAAATATTGTTGAAAATAATGAAATACAAAAATTATCTAAAATTTATCGTAATAAAGATAAAGTAACTGATATTTTATCTTTTAAAAATGATTGAGAAATTTTAGAACCTATAATTGGTTATAAAATGTTAGGCGATTTATATATATCTTTTAAAAAAGTAGAAGAACAAGCAAAAGAATATAAACATTCTGAATTAAGAGAATGATCATATTTATTTGGTCATGGAATTATGCATATTATGGGAAATGATCACTTAACAAAAAAAGATGAAGACTATATGCATTCCTACATTGAATTAGTTTTAAAAGAAATGAATATTAGGAGGAAAAATGGAAAAAATTAGAAATAGAACAAAAGAATTATTAAAAAATTCTTATGGTGTTTATTCTAAAGTTTTTGTTTCCAGCTTAATAGAGACAGAAATTGGCAATTTTGAAGGTGTTAACGTAGAAAATCCTGCTTTTGGAGAAACTATTTGTGCAGAAAAAAATGCTATTTTAAACGCTGTAACTAATGGAATGAAACCGGGTCAATTAAAAAAAGTTCACATAAATAGTAGTGTTAAGGGTTTTTTACCCCCATGCGGAAGTTGTAGACAAGTTATTAGTGAATTTGTAAATGAAAATACAAGTATTGTTTTACATGATAGTGATAAAAATAAATCAATTGAAATTTTATTCATTGATTTATTTCCTTATACTGTTAATAAAAAATCATTTGATGTTTTTGAATAATAGAAAGTTCTATTATTTTTTATTCTTTATAATTAGAATATGAAAAAATTTAAATCAGGATTTGTAGCTGTGTTGGGAAGACCTAACGTAGGAAAAAGTAGTTTAGTGAACTCATTCATTGGCTTTAAAGTTTCTATTATTAGTTCTACTCCTCAAACTACAAAAAATCAAATAAAAGGAATATATACAACAGATGAAATGCAAATTGTCTTTATAGATACCCCAGGCATCCATAAACCACAACAAAAACTTGGAGAATATTTAAATAAACAAAGTTATTCTTCTTTAAAAGATAGTGAATGAATATTATTTTTAACGCCAATAAATGATGAGATAGGAAAAGGTGATAAATTAATAATAGAAAAACTTAATCTTTCAAAAACTGCTGCGATAATTAGTAAAATTGATGAATCCAATGAAAAAGATGTTATTGCTAAAGTTGAAAAATTAAAAGAATTAGGTTTTCAAGATGTTCTTGCTTATTCTGTTTCAATACCTGAATCTAAAAAAGCTTTGGAAAAATATCTTAAAGAAAAATTGCCTGAAGGAGTTTCTTACTTTCCAGAAGATGAAATAACTGATAAAAACTTAAGATTTATAGCAAGCGAAACTATTCGTGAAAGTGCAATAAATTTTACTTCGCAAGAAATTCCACATTCTATCGGAGTAAGAATAGAAGTTTTTAAAGAACCGGAAAATGAAGGAGAAAAATATCATATTGAAGCAACAATTTTTGTTGAAAGAGAAAGTCAAAAAGGAATTTTAGTTGGTAAGAATGGTTCAATGATTAAAAAAATATCAACAGATGCTAGAATTAAATTAAAAAATGAACTTAATCACCCAGTATTTTTAAAAAATAAAGTAAAAGTTAAGAAAAATTGAACTAATAAGCCTGACTTATTTAAGGAATTGGGTTATAATTAAAAAAATGGTTTGGAAACCGTTTATTAGATAAAATATATTTATAAGATGCTTTTCAAAGTGGGACGTTAGCCTTTGATATTTGCATTTTTTTTATTATTTAAAAGGAGAAAATATGAAAAATAAAGAAAAAAAATTAAAAGAAATTATCAATCATCTTAAATCGACAGGTTTTGTTTTTCAAGGAAGTGAAATTTATGGAGGACTTTCAAATACGTGAGATTATGGACCTTTAGGAGTTTTATTAAAAGAAAATATTAAAAATCTTTGATGGAAAGAGTTTATATTAAAAGAGTCTAATAACTATGGTTTAGATTCAAAAATTTTAATGAACCCTAAAGTTTGAGAAGCTTCGGGGCATGTTGAAAACTTTTCCGATCCATTGATTGAAAACAAAATTAATCACAAAAGATATAGAGCAGATAAAATTGTTGAAGAACTTTTCCCTGAAATAAATGCAGAAGCTATGGATAACAAAAAATTAGAAAAATTTATTATTGAAAATGTTAAAGAATATGATGGTTCCAAAACTAATTGAACTGATATTAAAAAATTCCATTTGATGTTTGAAACGTCTCAAGGAGTTGTAGAAGGATCGAAAAATAAAGTTTATTTAAGGCCTGAAACAGCTCAAGGTATATTTGTTAACTTTGAAAAAGTACAAAGAACTATGAGGGCAAAAATTCCTTTTGGTATAGGGCAATATGGAAAATCATTTAGAAATGAAGTAACTCCAGGTAATTTTATATTTAGAACTAGAGAATTTGAACAAATGGAATTGGAATACTTTGTTAAGCCTGAAAATTCTGATAAAGCTTACAAATATTATGTTGATAAAACTACAAATTTTTCAACAAAAATTATTGGAATTAAAGAAGAATCTATTAAACTAAGAGTTCATGAAAAAGAAGAACTAGCGCATTATTCAAAAGGAACAACTGATATTGAATTCATTTTTCCTTTTGGTTGAGGAGAATTAATGGGAGTTGCAAATAGAAGCGATTTTGATTTAAAAAATCATGAAAAACAATCTGGAGAAAAATTAAGTTATAGAGATCACATTACACAAGAAATTTACACTCCATATGTAATTGAACCATCAATAGGTTTAGATAGACTAATGCTCGCTGCAATAATTGATGCTTATGAAATTGAAGAAGATGGAAGAATTGTTATGAAACTTAAAAAAGATATTTCACCATATAAATTATCTGTTTTGCCTCTAAGTAAAAAATATCATTCAAAATCAGCTAAAAAAGTTTTTGAAAAATTAATAGAAAATGGAATTAGTGTTAATTATGATGAAGCAGGTTCTATTGGCAAAAGATATAGAAGACAAGATTCTATTGGAACTCCAATTTGTTTAACAGTTATTGATGAAACAGATTCTAAGGGGATTATAACAATTCGTCATAGAGATAATATGAAACAAGAAACAATAAACATTGATGATTTAGAAAAATATATATAAAAAATAAGATAAAAAAATAAAATGAAATACTTATTTGTGAATAAAAAATAATTTATTAAATTTAATATAATAATAGTTTTAAAAGCTGAAAAAATAGATGTAATTTTTCATTATTATTATAATTAATTATAAAATAATGAAAATGGATAAAAATAAAGAAATGAAAAATAAAAAAACAGCAATTTTTTTAGGTGCTGGTTTTGATAAGAATTTTAATCTCCCTAATTTAGAAGAATTATTAAATAATAAAGATGATCATATTAAATCTAATGCATCTAAAAAAAGAAATTTAGTTAAAGACAAAATTAAATTTATTATGAAAAATTATTCTCTTTCTAGATGTTATAGTGAATTAGATATAGTCCAAAAAGTGTAGTGTTTTCAAAAAATGGACAAATCAATATTTATATATCAATATAATAAATTGCTGTTATAAAAAACATAAAAAAGATTAGTTTTTTATAAAAATAAAAAACTAATCTTTTGCTTGGGTAGTTTACAAAAAAAGTGTTAGTTTGATTTTTATTAAACAAATTTTAAAATAATTTGTTTTTTCTTTATTATTAATATATGAATAAATATACCATTAATGATGTTTTGAAAAGCGATAATTATTTAAAAATTGAATTATTGGAAAGAAAAAGAAAAATAATTAAAATTAAAAATTTATTAATTTCAATTTTTTTAGTATTAAACATTTTAATTTCAATAACTATTTTTTTTACTTTAAGGAATGGAATATATTATTTTTTTATTATAGTGGGTGTTCTCTTATTGGCAATTTTATATATAACTATACCAATTATTAAATCTTTTGATAATAATTTATTTTATGATTCAAAAGATGATTTAAATAAAAAAGAAGTTGATATTTATAATATTGATGACGTTGCTAAAATGAGTCTTATTAATTTTGAAAATTGTATTCAAATTAATGATTTCGAAGATGAAAAATTTATTGTAAAAAATTTTTGAAAAAAAGCTAAATTTTTAAATTCTCTAAAAAATCAAAGAGAATCTATAATTTCATCTTTAAAACTAAATATTAAAAAAACAAAATAAATAATTTTTTAATATTTTATTTTTATCATTTACATTTATAATTTTTTTATGTTTAATCATAAAAAGATAGAAAAAAAATGAGCAAAATATTGAGATGAAAATAAAACTTTCAAAACAACAGATAAAAGTGATAAAAAATATTATGTTTTAGATATGTTTCCATATCCATCAGGTTCAGGACTTCATGTAGGACATCCAGAAGGTTATACAGCAACTGACATTGTTGCTAGGTACAAAAGATTGAATGGATTTGATGTATTACATCCAATTGGTTGAGATGCCTTTGGTTTACCAGCCGAACAATATGCTATAAAAACAGGTAATCATCCAAATAAATTTACAATTAAAAATATAAATAATTTCAGAAGACAACTTAAAGAATTAGGATTTAGTTTTGATTATGATAAAGAAGTTAATACTACAGATCCAAAATTTTTCAAAACTACACAATGAATTTTTATTCAAATGTATAAAAAAGGATTGGCTAAAATTAAAGAAGTCAATGTCAACTGATGTCAAGAACTTGGAACAGTGCTTGCTAATGAAGAAGTATTAAAAGATGAAAATGGTAATGGAGTTTCTGAAAGAGGCGGTTTTAAAGTAATTCAAAAACCAATGAAACAATGAGTTTTAAAAATTACAGATTATGCTCAAAAATTATATGATGGTATTAATGATTTGGACTGACCAAGTTCTTTAAAATCTTTGCAAAAAAATTGAATTTTTTCTCCTGAAGATGGTTCTTTACATTTAAGAGATTGAGTATTTTCAAGACAAAGATATTGAGGCGAACCTTTTCCTTTTGCCTTTAATGAAAAAGATGAAATTATGATCATGGAAAATCTTCCTTTAGAATTGCCTGAAATGGATGAAATTAAACCAAGCGGAACAGGAGAAAGCCCTCTAGCTAATAATAAAGAGTGACTATATTTTGATTTAAAGGGCACTACTTGAAGAAAAGATACAAATACAATGCCTCAATGAGCAGGAAGTAGTTGATATTACTTAGCTTATATACTTAAAAATGATGACGGTTCTTATTTTGATATAACTTCAAAAGAAGCTAAAGAAAGATTTGAAAAATGATTGCCTGTTGATTTATACATAGGCGGACAAGAACATGCGGTACTACATCTTTTATATGCAAGATTCTGACATAAAGTATTATTTGATTTAGGAATTGTAAATACTGAAGAACCATTTCAAAAAATTATTAATCAAGGGATGATACTAGGTCCTGATATGAAAAAAATGTCTAAAAGCAAAGGTAATGTTATAAATCCTGATGATATTATTATAGAATTTGGAGGTGATACTTTAAGACTTTATGAAATGTTCATGGGCCCTTTAGAAGAAACCAAACCTTGAAGTGAACAAGGAGTTAAGGGAATTAGGAAATGATTGCAAAGAGTATATGATTCTAAACAATTTATTTCTGAAGAAAAAAATATTTCAATTATTTCTTCCATAAATAATCTTATTAAAAATGCAACCAAAGATATTGAAAAATTAAAATTTAATACTGTTATTAGTAAAATGATGGTGTTTATTAATGATGTTTATAAAAATAAAAATATAGATAAAGATTCTTTAGAAAAATTCTTAGTTATTCTTTCATTATTTGCGCCTTTTATTGCTGAAGAAATGCTTTCAGAATTAAACAAAAATGATGTATTTAAACAAGAATGACCTGCTTATAATGAAGATTTAATAAAAAAAGAAAATATTATAATTCCAGTTCAAATTAATGGCAAAACAAGAGGTAAATTGATTTTAGAAGATTGAATGAAAGAAGATGACATTATTTCACATGCAAAAAAAATTCCAAATGTTAAAAATTTCATTGATGGAAAAAAAATCATTAAAGAAATATATATATTAAAAAAAATTATAAACTTAGTTGTTAAGTAGAAATTCATTCTACTTTTTTTATTTGCATCATTGAGTTTATAATAAATTATATATGCCTATAAATAAAATAAGAGTATTAATAGATTTTGAAGCTATTTCAAATCCATTTTCAAGAAAATTAAAAATAGATTTAGATTTGCCTTTTGCATATTCAATGTCTTTTAAATATAAAGGAAATTGAAATACAAAAAGTTATGTAATTGATTTTAATAAAGTTGGTAAATATGATGTTTACTCCAATATAAGAAAAAGTATTATTAAAAACTTAAAACAAATTTTAGGTTATTCTTTTAAAGTTAATTCAGAAACAATATATTTTGTAGGTTGAGCACCTATTTTAGAAAGAAAATTAGTTACAAAAATTTTTAACGATAATTTTGATGTAAAAGATTTAGCAAAGGGACATCAAATTTCTCTTTCAAAAGTAACTAGAGAATTGGATAAAAATTATTGAGAAGATTTTTCTAAAGCAATTAGTAGGAACATCGATAATGAAATAGCATCTAAAAGAGCTGTAGATAGCAATGATGGAGCTAAAGCAGCATTAGCCGGTTATATTTTGTTTTGTAAAGCAAATGGAATTAAAGATAAAAAATGATACTTTAATTTTGATTCTTCAACACTTTTAAAAGAACTTTATGAATATTCTAAAGATGATGTTATTAGAATGATAATGATTGAAGAGAATTATTCATCATTTTTAGAAAAAACATTATTAATAGAAAAAGAAAGACATAAAAAAAACAAAATAAGATCTAAAATTTCTAATTTAACAAAAGCAAATAATATTATTGATGAATTTGACTTAATGACAAGACAATTAGAAGATGGCATTCAAACAAAAATTATTGATTTAGAAAAAAAATTAAAAGATTTAGATTAAAAATTTCAAATTTATAAAGAAAAACAATAAATATTTTATAATGAAACTATGAGTTGAGAATCTATATTATGAACATTTGGTTTTTCTATAATTGCATATTTAATAGGTTCTATAAGTTGAAGCATTATTATAGTTAAAATAAAAGACAATAAAGACATTAGAAATCAAGGTTCTGGTAACGCAGGAAGTACAAACGTTACAAGAAATTACGGCAAAAAAATTGGTTTTTCTGTTTTTTCTTTAGATTTTATAAAAGGAGTTATTCCTCCTTTATTAGCTTTTGCAGTTATGAAGGGAACAGAAGGTAAAGGTCTTCACACAGAAAATATCATTATTCAAATAGTTGCGCTTTCAACTATTATTGGCCATATTTTTCCATTATTTTTTAAATTCAAAGGCGGCAAAGCAGTCGCAACAAGTATGGGAGTTGCATTAACTATGCAATGGCCATTATTAATTCCTATTGGAATTATATTTAGTTTGATTTTAGCTTTTACAACTAAAAAGATATCACTTACAAGTATTTCAACTGTTTGATTTTTAACTATATGCTCAGTGGGCTTATTTTTAGGTGGTCATTATGGATTTATTGGAAGCGACAATGATAAAATATACTTCCATATAATAAGTCCAATAATGCATAATAATGAATTATGATTCAATGTATTATGTATTATTTTAATTGGAATTGCAATTACAATAACACATAGGAAAAATATTAAAAGAATTATTGCTGGAACAGAAAACACAATAGGTTCTAAAAATAAAATAAAAAAATAGGTTTTGTGCATATTTTTATATAATAAAAATACCTATTTTTTAGGTTTTAGAAAGGAATTTTAATATGTCATGAAATCATGATGTCACAATTACTACTATTGCAGAATTAATTGGGACAATGTTATTACTTATAGGTGTTACTGCAACAATATATGGTACTAAAAAATCAGGACTTGAAGGAATCAAAATAAGATTGGTTCAAGGGGCTGGAATTGCACTTTCACTTATGCTTGCAGTTTATGCTGCACAAGCTATAGAACAAACAAGTGGTATTGATGAAAAAAAACTAACAGGTTGAGTTAATCCTGCTGTTGCTTTATTTGCTGGTATTGGACATGGATTTAATAATGAGTTTGAAAATGCTGCTATAGTTGCCTCTATTGGGGCACAATTTGTAGGAGCAACTTTAGGATTATTTGCTATGATGGGTCTTCTATATATCGCACAAATGAATAACCCTGAAGAAAAAGAAACAATTAAATCTTTATTCTCTGTTGAAAAAGAAAATATTAGTTCTATTGTTAAAAAAGATATTTTTGGAGAAATGGCTTCTTCATTTATTTTCTTAGGAGGAGTAGCAGCGGCCGCTGTATTTGGAACGGCTTCTGTTGTTCTTGCAGGTTTCATTGTAGGACTTTCAATATTTTTAGCAATTATATCTTTAGGTGGGAAATTCAACCAGTTATTTAACCCAGCTGCTGGATTTGCAACTGTTATAGGATCTTTAGTTTCTAATAAATCTGATAAAAAAACTGCTTTCTTAAGATATGGGCTTACTTTAATTGGTAACATATCTGCTGCAGGAATTATTGGTGTTTCTTACTACGGATTAAAAAATATTTAATAATTAAATATAAAATTTATTTATAAAAAACAAAGATTTATTTCTTTGTTTTTTATACTTTAATTATTTAATTATTCCGTTAGCGATTAATTTAAGTTTTTTAATTTCTTTAGGAGTAAGTTTTCTATACTGCCCTTTAGATAAATTTCCAACATGACTAATTCCTGCATATTCAATTCTTGTTAAATTATTAACATTTGCATCTACATTTTCAAATAATAATTTAACATGGTGATAAGAACCAACACTTAATGTAACAACATAACTTCTTTTTTCATCAAGAGTAACTGTTTGGATAGAATACTTACCATTAACTTTAACAGAACCTCCATTTAAAAATTCTAATTCTTCAAAACTTAAAACTTTATTTAACTTAGCTTTATAAACTCTTTTAACTTCATAACGAGGATGAGTTAACTTATGTGTTAAATCTCCATCATTAGTTAATAAAAGAGTTCCTTTTGTATTATAATCGAGTCTTCCTACTGGAAATACTCTTTCAGGTATTTGAGTTAAATCTAAAACAGTAACTCTTCCTCTATCATCACTAGCGGAAGTAATAACTCCATCTGGTTTATTTAATAAATAATAAACTTTTTGTTCTTCTACAATGGGAACACCATTAACTGTAATGTTTTGTTTTTTGCTTGCTCTATCGCCTAAAGAAGCAACTTTACCATCTACTTTTACTTTTCCTTCATTAATTAAAAATTCAGCTTTACGACGGCTTGTTAAACCGCTGTATGCAATTATTTTTTGTAATTTTTCAGTATTATTCATTATCATCTTGCCTTTGACTACTAAATAAATCAAATTCTTCTTCATCAGAAGTAGAGTCTAATTGTTCAATGTCAGGAAGTTCTCTAAGAGAATTTAATTGAAAATAATCATAGAATTTTTTGCTAACTCCATATAAAACAGGATTTCCAGGAGTTGGAGCAATGCCTTTTTCTTCAATAATTCCTTTAATTAGTAAAGTATTAGTTACGGCTTCACTACTCTTGCCTCTAATTGCATTAATTTTACTTTTTGTAACAGGTTGATTATAAGCGACAATTGCTGAAACTTCTATAGCCGCATCAGAAAGAACTCTTCTTTTTTCAACAGTAACAAAATCACTAATTTCTTCAGCAAATTCTGGACGAGTAATAAATTTAAAAACATCAGCTGCTTCAATTAACATTAAACCTCTTTGTAAGTTATTAAATTCTTTTTTAAATATTTTTAATTTTTTTCTACAGTCTTCTGTATTAATTTTTAAAATAATTTTAAGTTGTCTTGGTGTTAACCCTACATCTCCTTGAATATAAAGCATTGCTTCAATTAAATTATTCATTAATTACTCCTTTCTTAAGAAAAATCTCTTCATATTGATTTTCTTGGTAAATATAAATTTCTTTTCTTCTAGACATATCTAATAATGCTATTAATGTTGCCGTAAAGTGTTCTATTGTGGGAACTGAAAAAATATCCTCAAAATTAAATTCTTTTTTTGCTTGCATAATTTTTATTATTCTTTCTCGCATTTCTTGAGTAGAAATAATATTAGTTTCAATTTTAGCTTCTCTATAAGTTGCTGAAGCTTTTTTTTCAAAAACTTTTCTCATGGCAATTATTAATTTTGTAATATCGCTTTTACCGTTAAGAATTTTAACTGATGTTTCTTTTTCAAATTCAGAAATATCAGATTTCTTTTTTGTAAAGGATAATTTTCTTTTCTTTTCTCTATCTCTAAAGTTTGATTTTAAAGATTTATATTTTTGATACTCGATAAGTTGAATAATTAATTCATTCTTGTCTTCTTGGAATTCTTCATCTTCTTCAAAAAATATGCTTTTGCTTTTAAGTTGTAAAAGAGTTGCTCACATTAATAAATATTCACTTGCTAAATCTATGTTTTGATTTTTAAAATTATTAATAGCTAAATTGTAAAAGTCACTAAGTTCAATAACGTTTATATTTTTTATATCTATTTTTTTATCTTTAATGTATTCCAAAAGTAAATCTAAAGGACCTTCGTAATTTTCAATTTGTATATTTTCAATTTGATTATTTTTATTTTTTATATTTTCAATTTGATTATTTTTATTTTTTATATTTTCAATTTGATTATTTTTATTTTTTATATTTTCAATTTGAGTATTGTCAATATTGTTATTTTCAGTTCTCATTATTTAAACCTCATTTTTATCTTTGATTGTGATTTTTCCTTGAGGAGCAACTCATTTACTTTCTACAATTTTTCTAATTTTTTCAGCTAATTGTTTTTTATTTGCTCCAATGGCCATCATTGGTTTCATTGGTTTGTGAAAAATAACTGTAACTTCTCTTTTTTCTCTAGAAGTTTCTCTTGCATCTATTGCATTATTTATTGTTACAGGAATAATTGGTAAAAAGAATTTTGAAGCACCTCTTAAAGCTCCAGATTTAAATTGTTGAACTTCTCCATTTTTACTTCTAGTTCCTTCTGCAAAAACAACTGCATATTTATTTTTTTCTTTAGCTTCTTTAAAGAATTCATCAATTTGTTTTAAAGATTTTCTAGGATTAATTCTAGATAAATAATGTGTATTTATAATAGTTTGATAACCGATTGTTCTTTTATGTTTTTTAGCTTCTTCTTTAGCTAAAAACATTGGCATTTTAGAAGGTTTTTTCTTAGAAGGATCTTGTGTTTCTAATGAAGCTAAAATAATAGCAGGATCAAAACTACTAGTATGATTAGGAATTAACAATGCACTTTTTTTTGGAAGATTATCATAACCTTCTACTTTTACAGTAACTCCAAATATTTTTAAAATTTTTTTAGCTTTTTTTAAGACTCAATCATTAAGTTCTTGATCTGGAAAACGATCTACCACTTTATTTTTTTTAATTTTTCTTGCTTTAGTTCTTGCTCTACTATTAGAAATAGATAATCCTAATGCCCCAAAAAATAATTTTGTTTTAACATTCATTTTATTTCTCCTTTTTAATTGCAACTGAAATATAAATATCATCTTCAGTACTTGTTGATAATAAATATCCTTCATAGATATATCTACCAAATTCATCTTTTATGATGTTAATTTTATTAAATCTAAAATTAACATTTTCAGCTTTAAATATTGATTCTTTTAAGGACCATCTAGAAGCTAAAAATTTTTCTTTGTTTTTAGATTTTTCATATTTTTCAATTTCTTCTTTAGAAAGTATTCTTTTAATAAAAGAATTATTTTTATTTTTAAACCTACTTATTTTTGTTATATCAATGCCTATCATAATATTTTTATTATAATATACATAGTCTTTTTTAAGATTAAAAGAGTTATAAAAAATCGTCTAAACGATTTTTTGAACATTTTTTATAAAATAATTTTTATATTCTAAAAAATTATGTGCTAAATATTTTAAATCTGAAGAACTTTTATTCAAATAATTATGAATTTCTTTTTCTGAAATATGAATAACAGATATTATTTTTTCTAATGAAGAGTACTTGTTTAATATTTTTAATTTAATGTTTGAATATTTGTTTAATATATTTTTGTTAAATAAATAACCCGCCTTATAAAAAGGCAAAACTCCCAAATTATTTATTTTCAAAGAAGTCATTGTATTTAAATTGAAATCATTATCTAAATCAAAACCTATAAGTAAATCAATTTTTTCATTTTTTAAAAGGTCATATTTATGAATATCTTGTAATAACATTGTTTTTCAAGAAGAAATATTAATTTGTTTAATGTTTCAATTTATTATGTTTTTAACATCTTTGCTACTGGGTGACGGTATTTTTTCTGTATTTCCAGTGGCCTTTTGGAATAACTCTCCTATTAATGTTGTTTTAAAAGAATCATCGCTAATGCCTATTGTGCCTTTGTTATTTTTGATATAATTAACAAATGAAACAGCATTTGTTTTCCTTGATATCATAGTAAAACCATTATTAAACCCAAGACCATCAACTATAGGGCTTTCAATAGCCTTAATATTTTTTAAATTTTGTTGTTTAATTAAAAATTGATTTAAATCATTAAATTTAATATTGTTATTTTTAGGATCAAACCCATGCTTTTCTTGACCAAAATAAATATTTGCAATTGTTCCGGAAAATTCTGCAATTGTATCTATGCGTTCTTTTTCAAAAGCATTAACAACTTTATTATTATCAAAACCTGTTTTAATTTTAGTATTTATGTTTGTATAATGATTTATCATTTCTTCTTCAACATAAGCACTAAAAAGACTTGTTTTATCTAATTTTGCACCTATATTTAAAACAGGATTAATTTTAGTATTTATACTTTTAGTTATTAAAATAGAAATTGGCATTATTGGAATTAATAAAAAAAGACTTATGGAAAGAATTTTTTTAAATTTAATTATTTTATTAGACATTAGCAACCTTTTTTTTATTATTTTTTGAAGAAAAAGATCACTTAATTAAAGAAATTATTCCAAATGTTGTTAAAGATAATAAAATAATTGGAATAGTTCCTTGCATAACTAAAGAAACTGATTTTAGAGTTATACCTTGATAAATAATTTCTCCTAGTCCGCCTGCACCAATTGAAAAAGCTATAGATGTAGTTCCAATAATTAAAATAGAACTTATTCTAATACCATTAATTATTGTAGAAAGATTACCTCTAAATCTTATTTTTCAAATTATGTTTCATTCATTCATTCCTAAACTTTTAGCAACAAGAATTTTTTTCTTTTCTATATTATTTAAAGCTACTATAGTATTTGAAAGTATAGGAAATATTCCATAAAGACTTAAAGTAATAAGTACTATCAATAATAAATCATCAATAGTGGGCAAAAGAACTCCAAATAAAGTTATTGAAGGAATAACTTGAAGAATGGCGCTTCCATTCACAAATATTGTTTTTGCAAATTTAGTTTTATAAACTAAAATACCAATGCCAATTCCAATTAAAGTAGAAATAATAAGAGCTAAAAAACTCATTTCAATATGCTCTAAAAGTTGGTTTCAAATATCATTTCAATAAATTACCATTATTTATTTCCTTCTATGATTGAAAAATCTTCAATTACATCTAATAAGAAAAAACTTCTTATATATTTATCTTTAGTTTTTTTTATTTCTTCAGCTGTAAAGCATTT
This sequence comes from Mollicutes bacterium PWAP, assembly GCA_019661745.1. Lineage (GTDB taxonomy): Bacteria > Bacillota_I > Bacilli_A > Mycoplasmatales > Metamycoplasmataceae > JAIFTM01. Next base: position 14,437 of record JAIFTM010000039.1, read on the forward strand.
ATTTTTATAAATTTTTCCATCTTTTAATATGTAAATAAAATCACTTAATTTCAATACTTCATCAGGATCATGACTTACCATTATTATTGTAATACCTAATTCTTCTTTTAATTTATAAGTTAAATTTTGTGTAGCTGTACGAGTGATGGGGTCTAAAGCAGAAAAAGGTTCATCCATTAAAAGAATATCATTTTCTAAAATCAAAGCTCTAATTATACCGATTCTTTGTTGTTGGCCTCCTGAAAGTTCAATCGGAAATTTTTCATAAAATTTTTTATTTATTTGTAATTTATCAAATAATTTAAATAATCTTTTTTGAAAAATTATTTTTGAAAAATTTCCATTATTTTTTTCATTTTTAATTTCTTTTTTAGGAACAAGATTTAATTTCATTTTTTTAATAATAGTTTTTTGTTTTATCTTTCTAACTAATTCAAAATTTTCTTTAATATTTAAATGATCAAATAAACCGCCTTGTTGAACAATGTAGCTTATTAGATTTGTTTTTTCTTTTAAAGACATATCAGTAATATCATTATTAAAAAGTAAAATATTTCCACTTTTAATTTTTTTTAAACCATTCATTGTTTGTAGTAGAGTACTTTTACCAGAACCAGAAGCACCAACGATGGTTGTAAATGAACTCTTTTTAATAGTAAGATCAATATTTTTTATCACAATTTCTTTTTTGTAATCAACAACAACATTTTTAAATTCAATTGCATTTAATATTTTTTTCATTTTAAATACTCCTTAGTAAAAAACAATAACTTTAAAAAAACAAACTAAATAATATTAATCATTAGAAAAATTGATATTATAAATAAATTATTAAATT
>JAIFTM010000040.1 GCA_019661745.1 Mollicutes bacterium PWAP
AATTAAATCTATTTATAAAAAAGATTTAATTTTTTATATTTTTAAAATTTTCAAAATCAAAAAATTATTTTTTATTTTGATATAATAAAAAAAAGTTATTTTATACATTTAATATTAACTTTAAATTTATTATTATAGGAGAAAAATCATGGCCAAAATTATTGTAGGAATGAGTGGTGGAGTTGATTCTGCAGTTGTTGCTCATTTATTGAAAAAAGAAGGACATGAAGTTATTGGTGTTTTTATGCGTAATTGAGATAGTGCAGCCAATAATGATATTTTAGGAAATCCAAATGTTAATGCTTCTGTTTGTCCTGAAGAAGATGATTGAAAAGATGTAAAAATTTTAAGTAATCAAATTGGAATTCCTGTGCATAGAGTTGATTTTGTAACCGAATATTGAAATAATGTTTTTGAAGATTTGATTACGCAATATAAAGCAGGTAGAACGCCTAACCCTGATATTTTATGTAATAAGTACGTAAAATTCGGAGCTTTTAAAAATTGAGTTGATAAAAATATTTCTAATTATGATTATATTGCTATGGGCCATTATGCTCATACTGAAAATGGAAATCTTTATAGAGCTTTAGATAAAAATAAAGATCAAACTTATTTCTTATCTCAAGTAAATCATAAAGATCTAAAAAAAGTTATTTTTCCTTTAGGGAAACTTAAAAAAAATAAAGTAAGAAAAATTGCTGAAGAAAATAATTTAATTGTTGCTAATAAAAAAGATTCCACAGGTATCTGTTTTATTGGAGAAAGAAATTTTACTTTATTTTTACAGAATTATATTCCTACACAACCCGGTAACATAGTTAGCGCCGTAGATGGAAAAGTTATTGGAAAACATATTGGAGCAATGTATTATACAATTGGACAACGTAAAGGTCTTCAATTAGGTGGTATGAAAGAACCTCACTTTGTTGCAGGTCATGATTTAAAAAATAAAATTATTTATGCTTCTCCTGCTAGTGATATGTCATATATAATTTCTACTAAATGTGAAATTATTGACATTAATCTTAACAATAAAGATTTTGATTATAATAATCTAACTGTTAAATTTAGGTATAGACAAAACGATATAAAAGTTAAAGTTAAATTTTTTGATAATAAAGCATTGCTTTATTATCCGCAAGGAGAAAAATCAGTTGCTCTAGGACAACAAGCAGTTATTTATGATGGAAATAAATGCTTGGGTGGTGGTACTATTAATAAAGTTTATGTAAAAAAAGATCTATATACAAAATAAATTTTTTTATTTTGTATAATTTTTTTATGAAAAATAAAAAAATTATTATTTTAGGTGGAGGACCCGCTGGAAGCAGCGCCGCTGCCTGTTATAGGAGAACAAATCCTTTTGCAAATATTGAAATTTATGAAAAAAGTAAATATATTTCTTTTTCTAATTGTTCTCAACCTTATGTAATTAGCGGTAGAGTTGAATCAATAGATGATATTTTTGTTAATAATCCTAATAGTTTTAAATCTAAAAAAAATTTAGATTTTTTTTAGAACATAAAACTATTGATATTGATTCAAACAAAAAAAATATTACTTTTGATTTTAAAGGAATAAAAAAAATTGTAAATTATGATGTTTTGGTAATAACTACTGGTTTAAAAGATAATGGTTTTAATTTAAATAGTGATAATTCGATATTTATAAGCCCATTTACTACTCCAGAAAATTTAAAAAATATTTTAGATTTTATTTCTTCTAAAAAACCAAAACATATAACTTTAATAGGTTCAGGGTTTGTAAATTTAGAAATTGCCGACAACTTAAAGTATATTGGAATTGAAGTTTCTATTGTTGAAATTTCTTCTAAAATTATGGGTAAAAATTTTGATGATGATATTCAACCATATTTATATTCAAATCTTATTAAAAATCTTGATTTAAATTTAAAAACTGAAGTAGATTACATTAAAAATAAAAAAGTTTTTCTTAAAAACGGAAAAAGTTTTTATACCGATGGAATTATATATTCAATAGGCGGTCCAGTTAATAAAGAAATTTTTAAAAAAACAAAAATTGCATTCGGATCTATGGGAGGAATCAAAACCGATAAATGAATGAAAACTAATATAGATTCTATTTTTGCAGCTGGTGATGTTATTGAAACATTTGATTTTATGGGCAATCCTACCCGCAGCTCAATGGCTACTGTTGCAAATTATCAAGGTAAATTAGTTGGATATAATATTGATGAAAATACTGAAGAATATAGAGGTACTTTATTATCTTCTTCAATCGAAATTTTTGGAGAAGTTTTTGCAAAAACAGGATTAACTGAAAAAGATTTAAATAGATTAAAAATTAAATATAAAAAAATAATAGTTAAGGCTCCTCAAATTTCAAAAACTTTCAAAAATGCCAAAGATATTACAATGAAAATTATTTTTGATAAAACAGGAATTATATTGGGGTCACAAGCAATTGGTCCTAAAACAACTGAAAAAAAATTGCCAGTATTGCTTTAGGTCTTAGAAATAAAATAAAAATTCAAGATTTAAAAGATTTTGAACACCCTTATTCTCCTTCTAATGATCCTTCCAAAGATGTATTATTAGTTGCTGGCCAAGCAGGTACACATTGGTTAAAAGAAGATGTTAAAACTATTTTTGTTGAACAAATTGATTTTAAAAATGATTTAATTATTAATGTTAGATCTAAAAAAATTCATGAAATTAATCATGTTAAAAATGCGAAAAATCATCCAATTAGTGAATTTTGAAATAAAAATTTTGGTATTTTAGATTACTATAAAAATACAAATAAAAAAATTATTATTCATTGTAATACTGGTAACACATCATATAATG
>JAIFTM010000041.1 GCA_019661745.1 Mollicutes bacterium PWAP
TGTTTCTTTTTGCGTAGTCAATTTAGTATCGGAATTTTCACTTCCACAACTAATTACCGAAACTATAGGTACAAATCCTATAATTGATGAGCCAAGATTTAATAAATATTTATTTCTTTTTTTCATTTTTATTCTCCTTTTTAGTTATATTTATTATAAGTTTAAAAAAGTATTCTTAAAATGATTTTTTAAATAAAATAGGTATTAAATTATATTAAATATTTGGGACAATGGAAAGTTTATATTTGAAAATATAAAAAACCAAATCTGGTGAGATGGAAAGAAGAAAACAACTTTTCTTTTAGCTGATGCAATAGCTATTGGTAAATGTAAAAAACATATTGATCACAATTATCCGCAGTCTTTTCATTTTAGAGAAACATTACATTTTTTTTATAATGATGAAATAACTTTGGAAAAAGCGTCAAACGATGCAAATCATTATCTTTATGATGTAGATAACCAAAAAGAATTCAAACTTCTAAAAAAACACACAAAAAAAGGAAGATAATTCCTTTTTTCTATTTCTATTTCTTTCATAAAGAAATTATTTTTGTTGTTTTTTTAATTATTTATTTTCATAAATTTTTCAAATTTTAATAATAATTTCTTTATTGTTTTTAGGATCTCAAATAGCATTATTAAATGGCATTTATTTCCTTATTTCTTTTATGTTGATTCTAGTGTTTTTAAACATATAATCAATAATTTTCAGATAGTCCTCCTCAAATCCCACAATCACTTTAACAATTGATTGTTTTCAAGGGATTTGATAATTAATTCCAGAATAAATATCATTTAATTCAGGAATTAAGAAATTGTTAATCCCTCCCTCTCCAACAAGAATTTTTTTTATTAGGGGTTTTGGATTTTCAACAATTTTTATATGCAACATCAAATGTTCTAATAAATTACAATAAACCAATCTATCGGCCTTTTGATAATCTTCATAAATCAAATTAATTTGTGATTCAGTTAATGATTTATCTTTCACAAGAGGGTGTTTATCTTTTTTATTTTGAAAGTAAAATCATTTTATCTTCATCGACGTGATGAATATACAAACCATTTTTTGTTTTGGTAATTCCTTGTGTGTTATTTCCATTTTTAGTGAAATAATTTTTAGGAACTGATCCATATTTATTTTTTAAATATTGTACATATTCTTCATATGTAATTTTAAATAGAGTATTAAAAGATAAATCAGAATTTAAAAACATATTCATTACTCAACCTCCATAATTTCTTTAGTTATTCTCATTTATTATAATTTATATATTTTTTCTAAGGCATTTTATATTTTTTTGACCAATATTTTCATATGCTCTTTAAGTAATTCAAAATCACTATCATCTTATATATAATTATGTAAAAGAATTATTTTTTTGTTTTAATAAATGTTTTAGAATAAAAGATTTTTTTAGAATTTTTTAACTTTATAATTAAATATATAAGGGGTAAAATGATTGAAAAAGAAATTCAAAATAATTTAATTAATGTATTGTCCTCATATGGTTGAAAATACATTGAAAGTCTCAAAACCAAAAAACAAATAATTGATAATTTTAAAATTTCTGTAGAAAAAAGGAATTCTTCTAAACTCAATAAATTAGGAATTAAAAATCTTTCTGAAAAAGAGTTTTCAAGACTTATGAAAAAAATTAATAGTAAACATTCATTTAGTGAATATCAAGAAACATTTTTAGATGATAATCAAGAAATAAAAACTGATAATGGAGATTCTATATATTTAGATCTTTTTGATAAAACAGATTATTATAAAAATGTATATGAAATTGCAGATGAAGTTATTTTTGATGAAGAAAATAAAAAAAGAATGGATGTACTTCTTTTAATAAATGGAATTCCTATTTTAAATATTGAACTAAAAAGAGAAGAAGCAGAATTGGGTATAGCAATTAATCAATTAGAAGTTTATTCAAAAAAATATACTTCTATTTTTAAATTTATCCAAATTCTTGTAGCTTCAAATAATAAAGACACTGTTTATTTCGCCAATAGTGAAAAAATAAATAAAAAATTTATTTTTAATTATTCTAATAACGAAAATAAAAATATTAAAGAACTTACTGAATTTGCCAGAGAGTTTTTAAATTCAAAAATATTATTTAGGTATATAACTAATTTCATAATAAACATTAGAGAGAAAAAATTATTATTATCTCTTAGAGGTTATCAAGTTCATGGTGTTGAAAGCATTATTAATAAACTTAAAAAACCTAAAGGTAATGGATATCTTTGACATGCTACCGGCAGTGGAAAGACAATAACAAGTTTTAAAGCAGCAGAAATAATTGCAAAAGAAATCCCCGAATATAAAAAAGTTATTTTCTTAGTTGATAGAAAAGAATTAGATTCTCAAACTATCAAAGAATATAATTTATTTTTACCTTCTTATAAAAAGCTTCCTGATACAAGCAAAACAAGTAAACTAGCAAAATCTTTAGTTTCTAATGGAAATAAATTAATTGTATCAACTATTCATAAAATGAGTAAATTCATTAATGAGCAAAAATATAAAAATGATTTAAACAATATAAAAGATGAAAAACTTGTTTTTGTTTTTGACGAAGGACACCGTTCTCAAGCTGGAGATATGAATGAGTCAATTAGAAATGCATTTAAAAATAGTAGATTTATAGGGTTCACAGGAACACCTATATTTCAATCTGAAATTGATGAAAATAAAATTAGAATTACTACAAATGATATTTTTGATGAAAATTTACACTCATATTTAATTCAAAATGCTATTAATGATAAAAATGTTTTGCCTTTTAATGTTACTTATAACAATGATGATGAAAAAGTTTTAAAAACAAAAGATTTTTTAACAAGCAAAATGTTTATCAAAAATGTAAGTAAAGATATATTAAAAACAATTGATCAAAAAACACATGGTAAACAATTTGTAGCAATGCTTGTTGCTAATAATATTGATAGTGCTTTAGGTTTTTATGAAGAATTAAAAAAAGAACAAAACCTTAAACAAAGTGTAAATGAATCTTATAAAAAATTAAATATTGCTATCACCTTTTCAATGTCACAAAATTACCAAGACTCTTCAATACAAAGAAAAAAAAGAATGCAAATTGCTATTGATGATTTCAATTTTTATTCAAATAGTAGAGAAACAATTGAGAATAATAAAGAAATTAATAAATATCAAAATAGACTTCAATTCCTTATAAAAGAAAATGATTTTATGCCTAAGGTTAATCTTGTTATTGTTGTTGATAGGCTTTTAACTGGCTTTGATGCTAAAAGGATTAACACTTTATATATTGCAAAAGAAATGAGAATGCATTCTTTAATACAAGCATTTAGTAGAACTAATAGAATTTTTGATGAACAAAAAGTACAAGGTGAGATTATTTCTTATGTTCCTGGAATGAAAGAAAAAACCGATGAGGCCATAAAGGTTTATGGTAATTTAAAAAATGCTTCTAATATTTTTAGAAAAGAAATGAATTACTATTTAGATAGTGCTAAAAAATTACTTGATATTATTAATGCAATTAATCCTCATGATATCATTAAAAAACCATTTGAAAATATCGAAGAAGGCAAAAAATATATCCAAAATGTTGATAAATTAAATGAAACAATTAAAGTTCTAAAAACAATGGATAATTTTGAAGAAATGAAACTTTTTCCCAAAGGTAAGGTTGAATTAGATCAAATGATTAATAATACTTATCAAATTAGAGAGAGTTCTAGAACACAGCATTCTATTAAAAAAAATGAAATAAATATCTATGATGAAATTTCTATCCCTATTCGTGCGGTTGCTATTGATAGTATTGATAGTCAATATATTAAAGAAAAAATTTTATTTGCTTTAAGCGAACAAAATAAAGGTAATGATTTAAAAATGAACGAACATTTTGAAGAACTTATTTTAAAACTTGAAAGTGTAAATCATGTTTTGTTGGAAAAGGTAAAAAAAATAAAAAAAGAAATTGAAAAAAACCCTGATTTTAATTATATTTCTTATTTTGAAAATGAAATATTCACTATTGAAAAAGAACTTAAAGTATCTTTCGAAATTGATAAATATGAAATTGAAAAGGAATTAGATAATTATAAATTTTATGGGAACTATGATACTATTAATAAATTCAAAAATAAACTTAAACAAATTGAAAGAATTAAAAAACTTGGTTTTGTTGAAAGAAATAATATCATTAATGAATCTATTAATACTATTAAAGATAAAGTGGATTCAATCAGAATTACAAAAGAAATTGTAAGGCCGGAATAATTTAAATTTTATTTAAGAATTAAAAAAATGAAATAAATATATTATATTATTGAAAAAAATCACAAAAAAAATGATTTATATATTAAATCATTATTGTATAAGGAAAAGAATGGAAAAGATTATTAAAAATGGAAAAGAATTTTTGAGATTTAGAATTGGTGATGAATTTGAAGCAATAAGTGGAAAAGGGTCTTTTAATAAAATGAAAAAAGAAGGTTTTGCTTCTGATAATTACGATGAAGAAAATGGATTTATTTATAGATTTTATGATGGTTCAACGAAAAACAATCATATTAA
>JAIFTM010000042.1 GCA_019661745.1 Mollicutes bacterium PWAP
ATACAAACTTTTTATGTATTCTAATGAACCACATAAAAATTCTTTAAATATTAAAACATCTGATGGTATTATTATTTATATAAATGAATATCAAAAAGAAGGAAAAAAACTTATAAAAATTAATTAAAAAATAAGGGTGTAGTTTAATGGTAGAACAAAAGTCTCCAAAACTTTTGGTGCGGGTTCGATTCCTGTCACCCTTGCCATATCATTTTTTGACCAATAATTTTTAGAAGATATTATCTTCTTTTCTTTATAATAATTTTATGTTTAATAAAAATGATATTAGAAAAAAACTAAAATTAAAAAAAGTTGTAGAATTGAAAAATTATGCAAAAAAAAGAAAAATTTCTATTCCTTCTAATTCTAAAAAAGAAGATATTTTAAATATTTTAATTAATTATAAATATGAAAAATACTTAAAAATTACCAATGAACCTCGTTATAAAAAACTTATTAAAATGACTAAATCTGAACTAATTATTTTTTCTGAAAAACACGATGTTAAAATTTTAGAGAACTATACAAAACATCAAATAGCAAAAAAATCTTACAATAAAGTATCTGAAAAAAACATTTCTAAAATCAACGAAGCAATTATAGAAAATCCTATTTTTGATATTAAAGAAAAAGAAATCGTTCCAATTGATTCGATTAAAAATAAAAATTCTAAAGAAGAAATTGATGCTGATAATGTTAATTTTTCTTTAGAAAAAAAGAAATCTTTACCTTGGTGAATGCCTATTATTATTGGTTTAATATTACTTTTAATAGTGGTTGGCGGTTCTTTTTTGGCAGGCGTTCTTATAAAATAAATCCCATGGGATTTATTATTTTTATATAATTGTTTTAATGATAAAAAAAAATATTAGAAATTTTGCAATTATTGCACATATTGACCATGGTAAAAGCACGCTTGCCGATCGTCTATTAGAACTAACAAATACTGTAAAAACACGCGATCTTAATGCACAACATTTAGATTCTATGGAACTTGAGAAAGAAAGAGGAATTACAATTAAACTTAATGCAGTTCAAATAGAATATAAAAATCATTTTTTCCATTTAATAGATACTCCAGGACATGTTGATTTTACTTATGAAGTTTCTCGTTCATTAGCCGCTTGTGAAGGAGCTATTTTGGTAGTAGATGCTACTCAAGGTATAGAAGCCCAAACACTTGCAAATGTTTATTTAGCTATAGAAAATAATTTAGAAATTATTCCAGTAATTAACAAAATTGATTTACCTAGTTCTGACCCCGAAAGAGTCAAAAAAGAAATTGAGGATGTTATTGGCATTGATACTAGTGACGCTATTTTAGTTTCGGCAAAAACTGGTTTAAATGTTGATAAAGTTTTAGAAGCTATCATAAAACATATTCCCCACCCTGTAAATGCAGATGATGAAAACCCTTTAAAAGCTTTAGTTTTTGATAGTTATTTTGATTCTTATAGAGGAGTTATCCTTTTAATTAGAATTTTTGAAGGAAAAATTAAAAGACATGATAAATTTAAATTTATGAATAAAGGAACAAGTTTTGGAGTTGTTGATTTAGGAATTAAAAATCCTTCAGAAGTTTCAAAAAATGAACTTGTTGCTGGAGAAGTTGGTTGAATTTCTGCTTCAATCAGATCTGCTAAAGATGTTGCTGTCGGAGATACTATAACTTTAGTTGAAAAACCAACTAAAACATCTCTTGAAGGATATAAAAAATTAAATCCTGTTGTATTCACTGGTTTTTATCCTATTGATGGTAGAGACTATTCATTACTTAAAGAAAGTTTGGAAAGAATTAGTCTTTCTGATTCTTCAATAACTTGAGAACAAGAAAGTTCTAAAGCTTTAGGGCATGGTTTCCGTGTTGGATTTCTTGGTATGCTTCATATGGAAATTCTTCAAGAAAGACTTGATAGAGAATTTGGTTTATCTTTAATTGCAACAAGCCCTTCTGTTGAATTCCATGTTTATAAAACTGATGGATTAATGGTAAAAGTTGCAAATCCTACTTTACTTCCTGAACCCACTTATATTGAAAGAATTGAAGAACCAATAATTAAGGCTGAAATCTTGTGTTCTAAAGAATATTTAGGTTCTATTATGGAACTTTGCCAAGATAAACGTGGTAAGTATTTAGATTTAGAATATATTGATGATGATAGACGTAAAATATTATATGAATTACCTCTTGTTGAAATTGTTTTTGATTTTTTTGATAAATTAAAATCTATTTCCAAAGGTTATGCTTCTTTTAATTATGAACCTGCGGGGTATAAAAAAGATAACTTAACAAAAGTAGATATTATGTTAAATGGAGAAAAAGTAGATGCTTTCAGTTTTATAGTTCATAGAGACTTCGCTTATAGAAGAAGTAGAGATCTTACTAAACGTTTAAAAAATGTTATTCCTCGTCATAACTTTGAAATTCCAGTTCAAGCAACTATTAATTCTAAAGTTATTTCTAGAGAAACTATCAAAGCTTATCGTAAAGATGTTACGGCTAAACTTTATGGTGGAGATAGAACTCGTAGAGATAAACTTCTTAAAAAACAAAAAGCTGGTAAAAAGCGTGCTAAAGCATTTGGTAAAGTAAATGTACCTCAAGATGCTTTCATTAAGGTGCTTAGAACAGATGAAAAATAGAAATTATTGATTCAAAAATTACAAAAGTTATAATTACAAAAATTATTTCTTTTTTTTAATATAATTTAATAATATTTTTTGTCAAAATCTATATAATTAAAAAGCATATATTTTATATGCAATTGTCGAATTCAGTAAAAACCTTTTTTAAGCGCTAAAGCTTTTTACTCTGTTCGAAAAACTACATTAAAAAAACAAGAGGAGATTATTATGAAAGTAAGATCGTCAGTAAAACCAATTTGTAAAGATTGTAAATTAATCAAAAGAAATGCTTCTAACAGAATCATTTGTCCAGTAAGCCCTAAACATAAACAAAGGCAAGGGTAATTCTTAATGGCTAGAGTTTTATCAGTTGAGATACCTAACAACAAAAGAGTTGTTATCTCACTAACTTATATTCATGGAATTGGACAAACTACTGCTAAAACAATTCTTGAAAATGCAAATGTAGACGAAAACACAAGAGTAAAAGATTTAACAAATGAACAATTAACTTCTATTAGATCTTTTGCTAAAAAATATAAAACTGGAGGGGATCTTCGTAGAGATACTGCCTTCAATATTAAAAGACTTATGGAAATAAAATCTTACAGAGGTTTAAGACACAGGCGCGGTCTTCCTGTAAGAGGACAAGTAACACAAAAAAATGCTAGAACTAGAAAAGGTCCTAGAAAAACTGTTGCTGGTAAGAAAGGGTAGTGAATAAATCATGGCAAGAAAATCAAAAAGAAAAAATATTGCTAAAGGTATTGCACACATCCACTCTACACACAACAATACAATAATCACTTTTACAGATGAAAAAGGTGATGTAATAGCTTGAAGTTCAGCTGGTGCAATAGGGTATAAAGGTTCTAAAAAATCAACACCTTATGCCGCTTCATTAGCTGCTGGAGCTGCTTCTGATGCCGCTAAAGATCACGGTATTAAAGAAGTATCTGTTCAAATAAAAGGTACAGGTCCTGGTAGAGATTCTGCTAGAAAACAAATAGAAGTTTCTGGAATCAAAGTTTCATTTGTTAAAGATGTTACTGCTATCCCTTATAATGGTACTAGACCACCTAAAAAGATTCTTTTATGAAAAAAAGCTAAAGAAAAAAGCAGAAGATAATTGGAGGCATATATGAAAACTTTTAAAAGTTTAAAATTTACAAAAGCTTCAGCTGCAGCACAAAGTACTGCTAGCGAAAATGAAGTTAAATTTGAATTACAACCTCTTGAAAGAGGTTTAGGTAATACTTTAGGTAATTCAATTAGAAGAATTCTTTTATCATCTATTACAAGCGTTTCACCTTTTGCAATTAAAATGACTGGTGTTAACCATGAATTTCAATCAATTAAAGGTGTTGTTGAAGATGTTGTTAGAGTTATTCTTAACTCAAAACAAATCGTTGTAAAATATGATATTGATTCTCAAATGTTTGAAGACAACAAAATTGTTAAATTAAGTTATAAAGGAAAATCTTCTCAAAAAAGAAATAAAGTTTATGGTTCTGATCTTGTTTCCGAAGGTATTGAAATTCTTAATGGTGATCAATATTTATTTGAAATTGCTGGAAAAGAAAACATAACTTTCGAAATTTATTTTACTTCTGGTAGAGGATTTATGCCTTATGATAAAAATAAACTATTTATTGAAAACAATTTATCTGAAATGAATCAAATGACTAAAATTCCTACTAATAATGGAGAGTTCATTGCTATTGATTCTCTTTTCTCTCCAGTAGAACAAGTTAGTTTTTCAGTTGAAGAGTTAAATTCTAGTAGTGCTATAATTGAAGAAAAATTAAATTTAATAGTTAAAACTAATGGTTCAATTTCTCCAGAAGAATCTGTTTCATTAGGGGCTCACATTTTTAGAGCTCACCTTGAATCATTTTCTAACTTGGTTGAAAATGAAAAAGAAGAAGTATTTTCTGAAGAAAGAATTATTGAAGAAGATACAAATAATGAAGAAGTTATTTTAATAACTGATTTAGGATTATCACAAAGATCATATAACTGTTTAAAAAGAGCCGGATACATAACAGCTCAAGAAGTTGCAAAACTTTTACCAAAAGAGCTTAAAGGAATTAAAAACCTTGGAAGTAAATCTGCTGATGAAATTATTGATAAACTTACCGCTGAAGGATTATATGAAACAGTTGAGGGAGAAAAATAATGGCTAACCCAAAACAATTATTTAAAAGAAACGCCACTTGAAGAAAAGGTGTTGTTAGAACATTAGTTACTGATATTATTGTACATGGAAAAATTTATACAACAGAAACAAAAGCCAAAGAATTAAGAAGGCATGTAGAAAAGCTTATTACTAAAGCCAAAAAAGGTACTTTAGCAGCTAGAAGAAATGCTGAAAAAATTTTAAGGCCTGTAGAGAAAGATGGAGTCCCAGTAGGTAAATATCTATTTGAAGTTATCGGTCCTAAATACAAAGATAGAAACGGCGGTTATACAAGAATTATTAAAGCTCCTGCAAGGCGTGGAGATAATACTAATATGGCTTACATTGAACTTGTTTAAATTATTTTAAATAAAATACTTATTTTTAAGTATTTTTTTATTAATTATTTTTATTTAAATTATTTTCATTATTTAATTTATAATTATTTTTTAAAATATGAATGGAGTTATTATGGAAAAACAAAAAAAAAAATCAATTAAATATATTTTTGTTACAGGTGGCGTTGTATCAGGTTTGGGGAAAGGAGTAAGTGCTGCATCTTTAGGAAGATTATTGAAAAGTAAAGGTTACAATATTTTTGTTCAAAAATTAGATCCTTACTTGAATTTAGATCCTGGAACTATGGATCCTTACGAACATGGGGAGGTTTATGTTACAAAAGACGGTGGAGAAACTGATTTAGATTTAGGTCATTATGAAAGATTTATTGGTGAACAATTTAACAAAAATTCTAATTACACACAAGGTAAAATATTACAAGAACTTTTTGATGAAGAAAGAAATGGAAAATTTTGTGGTAAAACTGTTCAAATATTTCCTCAATTTACAAATAAAATAATTGAAAAAATTCTTTTGTCTGAAAAAAATAAAAAAATTGATTTTGTTATTACAGAAGTTGGGGGAACAATTGGCGATATGGAAAGTGAACCCTTTATTAAAGCAATTAGTGAATTTCAAAATATGAGAGAAACATTTTTAATTCATGTTACTTATCTCCCTTACCTAACAGCTTCTGAAGAATTAAAAACTAAACCTACTCAAGAGTCTGTAGCTAAAGTTATGTCCAAGGGGTTAATTCCTTCTATGCTTCTTTTAAGATCTGAAATAGAAATTCCTAATAAAATTCTTGATAAAGTTTCAAGAAGAACATTAATAAAAAGAGAAAATGTTATTCCTGTACCTACAAATGATTCTATTTATAAAATCCCATTATTTTTTAATGAATTTAAAATGGCAGAAATAGTGGAAAAATATTTTGATATGCCAATTAAAAAAATGGATATTTCTCCTTGATCAAATTTTGTTGCCAAAATTGATAAACCTAAATCAAAAATTTTAAATATTGGTTTAATTGGTAAATATGTTGAATTTGAAGATGCTTATAAATCAATTTCTGAAGCATTAAAAATTAGTGCAATACATAAAAATGTTAAATTGATTTACAATTGAATTCAAGTTGATGAAATTACAAAAATTAATGTCGATAATAAATTAAAAGGTTTAGATGGAATAATAATTTTACCTGGTTTTGGTAAACGTGGATTTGATGGCAAAGTTATTGTTTCTCAAAAATCATGAAAAGATGATATTGTTACTTTAGGAATTTGTTATGGATTTCAAGCTATGGCTGTGGCACAAGCCAAAAGACAAGGGTTAGTAAATGCCACAAGCAGCGAAGTTGATAAAAAAGGTGATTTTGTAATAGATATTATAAAAGGTAAATCATTGAAAAATAAAGCTGGAATACTTCGCCTAGGAGAAAGCACAACTATTCTTAAAAAAGGTAGTATTGCATCTAAAATTTATGATTCCAATGAAGCTAAAGAAAGACATAGACATAAATTTGAAGTTAACCCCAAATACATCAATTCAATAGAAACAAAAACATTTATTTTTTCTGGATTTGATAAAAAGACAAATCTTTATGAAATGTTAGAAGACAATTCTAAAAAATTTTATATCGGTCTTCAAGCACACCCTGAATTTAATTCCAACCCCTTAACTAGTCATAAACTATTTGATGCCTTTATTGAATCAATTATTAAAAATGTAAAATAATTGCATTTTTTTATTTCTTAAATTTACTAAAATTATATAATTTTTACAAAGAGGTAAAAATGAATAAAAAAAGAATATTTTATTTAATGAATGTTGAAACATTTTATGATTCAAATAAAGATGGCATTGGTGATATTAAAGGAATTGAAAAAAAACTTGGTTACTTTAAATATTTAGGTGTTGATACATTAGTAATTCAAAAAGTTATGTCAAATGAATTATTTTCATTAAGAAAATCAATTGGAACAAATGAAGAATTAAAATTGCTTACTACTAAAGCTAAACAAATGGGAATAGATATTTTGATTGAATTTGATTATTTAAAATTAAATCAAACAATTGAAAAATATTTAAAAAATACTACTGGAGAAATGATATTAAGTGCTAAATTCAAAAAGATTATTGAAACTCTTTCTTCTTTGGTAACTAAATATAGTTCATTAGGTGTAGCTGGATTTGAATTTATTCGTTTTTCTTCATTAATGAATGATAAAGACAAAATGCTTAAATCAATTTCGTTTATATATAAAAAAATTAAAGAAATTTCTCCTAAATTTATTATTAAGGGGAGTAGTTCTTTCTTTGATTTTGAAGATACTGATAAAATTACTTATGGAGAAAATAAAGCTTTTGATTATTTTACAAATAAAAGATTAAGTTTTGTTGGCGCTTCTAAAGAAGAAAACTATTGAGTAAAAAAACAAAGAAAAACTACTCTACTTTTAGGTAGAATGATTAATAAATTTTATAGAAGAAAAGACAATTCTCAAGTTATAAGTTTTGGTTCGCGCTTTATTGGTCGTTTTATTGAACGTTGAGGAAATGATTCGAAATATCACGAACAAAGTGCCAAAGCAATTTTTATTATGAAAGTTATGATAACTACTTCTATTTCTATTTATGCGGGAGATGAATTTGGGGTTTTAAATAAAGAGTTTACATCATTAAATGATTTTAATGATGTAGAAATTGATATCAAAAGACAAAGATATTTATCAAATAATAAAAAACGAAAAAATAGTAACTTTTTTATAGAACAATCTATTTTAAATAAAGAAGCTTCAGAAACTTTAATACCTTGAAATTCTAATTTTAAAACCAATTATGGATTTTCAAAAGGAGAAACAAATTTTTCCGCTCCCAAAAAAAGTATTTTATTTAATATTAAAAATCAAGTTTTAAATAATAATTCTGCTATTAACTTTGCTAAAAAATTAATTAATTTTACTAACAGTAAAGAATATTTAAAATTTTATAATGATGCTGAATTTTCTGTTGGTGGAACTATTTTGAATGTTCTTACTTATAAAATAATGGGCACAAACAACAAAAACATTATTGTTGTTATAAATTTAAGTGATGAACCTAGAAGAATTAAAAAATATAAAAAATATAAAATTTTATTTTCTAGTTACAATGATATTACTAAAAAACCTCATGTTTTAAGATCTTATGAAGCACTTATTTTAACTTCAATAGAAGAATTGGAAGAATTAAAAAAAGAAGATATTTTTAAAAAAGAAAATACTCAATTAAAAGAAGCAGTTATTGAATTGAATAAAAGTTCACAAGAAAAATTAAATGAAATCAAACAACAAGTTAATATTAATGAATCTTATAAAACAAATGAAATTAATGTTTTTGAAGAAGAATCTATTGAAGGCGATGATTCAATTGATAAATTAGAAGAAGATTTGATTGAAATATCAACAAAAGAAATTAATATTGACTTTGGTGATGTGATTGATGAGACAACTTTAAATACTATTGCTATTAGTTTAGATGAAAACATAAAATATGCAAACAGAGATTATTCTCAAGGCAGTACTCGCTCAGAAGAAGAAATAGCAGCAACTATTGAAATGTCTGAAGAAGAAATAAGAAAAGCTTTAGAAGATTAAAAAAAGATCATTTTTTGATCTTTTTATAATGAATTTTTAAATTCCATAATGCGTTCTCACATAATTTCTTTTGTATCGGATTTAATAATTGATTTATAAATTTCTTTATCTCCGCTTTTGAACCTTTTTAATCAATGAGAAGCAATATTTTTTGTTTTCAAAAAAGCAAATTTGCTTTCTTTAGAATCTCTTTTTCTTTCTTTTGAAAGATATGAATAATATTTTTTTAAATAATCTATAGTTACATTAATTGTTGGCATATTTTCGTAACTTCCTGTATTTAAATAATCAATCATTTGTTTTAAAACAAAAATATCATCTCTTGCACTACGCGCAACCATTATCGCATCTACACCCGTTGTTTCAATCATTCTTTTTGCATCTTCGGGAGTTCAAACATCTCCATTTCCAATAACAGGAATAGAAACATGTTCTTTAATTTGTCTAATTTTATCTCAATCAGATTTTCCTTGATACATTTGGGCTCTTGTTCTTCCATGAACGGCAATAGCTGCAGCACCATTTTCTTCTGCTGCTTTAGCAACTTCTAAGTATGTAAGAGTTTCGTCATCTCAACCAATTCTTATTTTTATCGTTAAAGGTTTTTTAATTGCTCTAGAAACCTTTTTAACAATTTCTCCTACTTTATTTGCATCTTTTACTAAAGAAGAACCTGCATTACTTTTTATTGCAACTTTTTGGACCGGGCACCCCATATTTATATCTATAATTGCAGCATTCGAATTTTTATCATAAAATTTTGCTGCTGCAACATAATCTTCAATTTCTCCACCAAAAATTTGCAACGCAACAATCCCTTCTTCTTTTTCAATTTTTGCATATTCTAAAGTTCTTTCAGAATTATATTTTAAACCAACATTGGATGTCATTTCTGTATAAGTTAAGCTTACTCCCATTTCTTTAGCTATTTTTCTTAATGCAATGTGTGTTTCTCCTGCCATTGGAGCTAATATTACTTTTTCTTTAATTTCTACATTTCCTATTTTAAACATAAAATAATTATATTTTAATTTTTTTATAAAATGTTTTTATTATAATAAATAAGATGGATAAATTAAATAAACAAAAACAAAAAAAAGAAGCTCAAAAAAAAGAAGCTCAAAAAAAAGAAGCTCAAAAAAAAGTTAATAGAAAAGCGGGAGCAATAAAAGCAGCAGAAACAAGAGCCAAAAATAAAAAAATTGCTGAGTCCAAAAAAGAAAAAAGAGTTATTGCAGGTAAAAAAGCTGCAGAAACAAGGGGAAAAAACGAATACTTAATTCAAAAAACTTCTGATGGAAAAAAATGAGAAATTAGAAAAAGAACTTCTGGTAGAGCAACAAAAACTTTTAAAACAAAAAAAGAAGCTCAAGAATTTTATAAAAATATTAAAAATGCAAATGGCAAAAAATTAATTACTAAAAAGAAAGATGGAAAAGTACAAAAAGTAGTTAAAAAAGTTATTAAATAGTTTTTATAATAGTTTGAAAATCATTTTTATGATTTTTTTTATTAAATTTAAATAAATTTTTCAAAACAAATAATCTTAGTTTTTTATATTTATAAAAATAACAATATAATTAATTTAGTATATTTTTATAAAAGAGGTAGTAATGAAAAAAATTTTAGTTAAATTAAGTGGAGAAGGTCTTTCTACAAAAGAAAATATTTTTGATAAAAAAATTATTGATCAAACAGCTAAACAATTAGTAACTTTAAGCAAAAAAGGATATTCTGTTTCTGTAGTAGTCGGTGGAGGAAATATTTGAAGAGGTGCTGAAAATAATTATATTCAAAGAAATAGAGCTGATTATATTGGGATGATGGCAACAACTATTAATTCATTAGTTTTACAAAGTGCTATTGAAAAAAATGGAGCTGATTCAATAACACTTAATTCATTTTTTATTGATGAAAGAATTTGTGAGTACTATACTGTAGAAAAAGCAAATAAATATTTAAAAGAAGGCAAAATTGTTATATTTAGTGGAGGCATAGGCAGACCTTACTTTTCTACTGACTCAAATGCTGCTCAAATTAGTAGTGAATTAAAAATAAAAACTATTTTAATGGGAAAAAACGGAGTTGATGGTGTTTATGATATGGATCCTTCTTTAAATAAAAAAGCAAAAAGATTTGACAATTTAACTTATGATGATCTTATTAACAAAAATTTAAAAGTAATGGATCAAACTGCAGTAATCATTTCTAAAAATTCCAATATTGAAATTTTAGTTTTTAACATTAATGAAAATGATTCTCTTAATAAAGTTTTAAATAATGAAATTTTAAATACTAATATTAAATAAATCTTTTTTATATATATAATAAATTTGTCTTAATTTTAAGATTTAAAAAAAGGAAAAATAACATGGCAGATAATAAATCTAAATCAAATTCTAAATCTAACGAAGTTAGAGATGGATCTTTGGTTAAAAGAATACTTGGTGGAATAATTTCTGGAATTGGTCCTTTGTGAATAATTTCAATTATTTTATTATTTATGAAAGGCACTACTCTAGGAGGAATGATTTTTGGTTACAAAGTAATTGATAAAAGTTCTGGGAAAGATGGTTCTGAAGATGCTTCAGTAGCTTTAAGATACATTATATGAGGATTTTTAGACACATTACTTTATGGATTAACTTTTTTCATTTGATGACTTTTAAGAAATGTTTTATTTCTAGAAAGTAAATATGACTGAAAAGAATTTAAAGAAAAACAAGCTAACGTTGTTAAAATTTGAACAACAAATTAATATTTTTTTAATTTAAAATCACATTTTTTGTGATTTTTCTTTTTATCATTATTTTAGAATGGTAAAATATAAATATGATACAAAAATTAAAAAAAGAAATTTCATTAAAAAAAAATGAAAAACAAGTAGAAACAAAAAAAATGAATTTTAAGGAAAATTCAATACAAGAAATTATGTTAAAAGAAATTCAATTTGAAAGAAATTCTTTGGAACAAAAAATTTCCAATATGAAAGATTGATTTAAAATAAGTATTTTAGAAGGTATGAATGAAACAAAAGCAAAAAAATATTCAAATAAAAATATTCAAAAATATAAAAAAAATCTTTCTATTGTTAATGAATATGAAAAATATGATATGAATTTAGCAAAAGAAAAGGATCTCTTAATTTTAAATTATTTTGAAAAAAACAAATCATTAGCAAAAAACAATGATAAAAAATCTAAAAAAATTATTTTTAAAAATAATAAATCAATAAAAAAAATAAGTAAAAAAAATAAAATTCTTATAACTTTAGATATTAAAAGAAAGAAAAAAATGAAAAACACAATTTTATTATTAGGGTTAACAATTTTATTAATTGCTTGTTTTTTGGTCTTTCTAGATTCAACCGATGTTATTAGAACAATTAATTAATAATCAAAGATGTAGATTTAAATTACAAATACTTTTTTAGAGTTAATAGCAATGATAATATATTTGCAAGGAGTAATATAATTTAGTTATTATTAATAAACAGTTTAGACGCTATATATGATAAAGTAAGAGCCTTTTTGAAGTTGGTAAGTTAGTACTTCAAGTTTTGCTTTTTTTAATTTTTAAAAGGAGTTTCAATGAACAAAAAATATGAACCAAAAAAATTTGAACAAATAATCAATAAAAAGTGAATTGATACAGAAGTTTTTTCAAAACATGATAAAACCAAAGAACCATTCACAATTATACTTCCGCCCCCAAATGTTACTGGTAAATTACATCTTGGACATGCTTGAGATGGTTTTATTCAAGATACAATGATTAGATTTAATAAATTAAATGGAAAAGATGTTTTATTTATTCCTGGTATGGATCATGCAGGAATTGCAACTCAAGCAAAAGTTGAACAAAGAATTTGAAAAGAAGAAGGTTTAAAAAAATCAGATATTGGTAGAAAAAAATTTTTAGAAAAAGTTTGAAATTGAAAAGAAGATTACGCAACTATTATTAGAAAACAATGAAATAAGTTAGGATTAGCTTTAGATTATAAAAAAGAAAGATTCACTATGGATGATGGGTTAATAGAAGCTGTACAAAAAGTTTTTATTAAAATGTATCGTGATGGACTTATATATAAAGGTATTAGAGCTATTAATTGAGATCCTGTTCTTGAAACAACAATTTCTAATATTGAAGTTATTTCAAAAGAAACCAATTCAACAATGTTTTATTTTAAATACCCTATTAAAAACAGCGATAAATTTGTTGAAATAGCCACTACTCGTCCAGAAACTCTTTTTTCAGATGTTGCAATTGCAATTAATCCTAATGATGAAACAACTGCATGAATAAAAAATAAAACTATAATTAATCCACTCTCTAAAAAAGAACTTATTGTTTTCACTGATGAAAAAATTGAAATAGGAAAAGGAACTGGAGTAATGAAAGTATCTGCTCATTCAGAAATGGATATAGATATGATTAATAAAAGAGATAATTTAGAAGTTATAGAAACCATAGATAAACAAGGTAATTTAAATGAATTAACTGGTAAATATAATGGAATTAATAGAAAAAAAGCCAGACTAATGATTGCTTCAGAAATGGAAGAATTAGGATTTTTAATTAAAAAAGAAACAATCAGAAACATTGTTGGTTATTCAGAAAGAACTGGAGAACCAGTTGAAACACTAGTTTCTTCTCAATGATTTATTAAAATGGAAAGTTTAGCTCAAAAATTATTAAATTCTTTAAATAGTAAAGATAAAGTTATTTTTCATCCTCATAGATTTGAAGATGTTCTTAGAAAATGAATGGAAAATATTCATGATTGAACAATTAGTAGACAACTTTGATGAGGCCATAGAATACCTGCTTGATATAAAGATGATGAACTAAAAATTCAATTAAAATCTCCTGGAGAAGGTTGAGTTCAAGATGAAGATGTTTTAGATACTTGATTTAGTTCCGGTATTGCTCCTTTTAGTTTTTTGGGTTGACCTGAAAATTTGGAAAATGTTGAACATTATTATCCTACTTCATTGTTAGTTACAGGTTATGATATAATTTTTTTCTGAGTTGCTAGAATGTATTTTCAAGGACTTGATTTTATGAAAAAAGTCCCTTTTAAAGAAGTTCTTATTCATGGCCTTATTAGATCTTCTGATGGTAAAAAAATGTCTAAATCTTTAGGAAATGGAATTGATCCAATGGATGTAATTAAAAAATATGGATCCGATTCATTAAGATGATTTTTATTAACTAATTCCACTCCTGGGAATGACATAAGATATTCTGTAAAAAAAATTGAAAGTTCATGAAATTTAAATAATAAAATTTGAAATATTTCAAGATTTATTTTAGAAGAAATGAATGAAAGTCAATATAAAATGACAGAATCTGATAAATGAATTAAAGCTAAATTTGAAATTCTTAAAAATTTTGTTAAAGAAAAAATATTAAAATATGATTTTACTTTAATAGGTAAAGAAATTAATAATTTCATATATAAAGATTTATCATCAAGTTATATTGAAATGTCTAAAGAAACGCAAAATCAAAAATTTGCCAAAAATTTATTAAAAGATTTATTGGTTTTCTTACACCCTTGATTACCTTTTATTACTGATAAAATTTATTCATTATTTAATAATGGTGAATTATTTGATAACATAATAATTTATTCAAATCATAAATTTGATACTAAAGAAATTGATTTAACTTTAAGTATTATTGAATCAATAAAAGAATATAAAACTTTCAAAGAAATTAAACATTCTAAACATATTAAATTTTCTTCAAATAAAGAACTTTCTAAACTGCAAAAACAATTAATTTTAAAATTTACTTCTGCAAAATATGATAATAATTTAAAAAATGGCGCAAAAATTCAATCTTCTTCTTTTATTTTAATTATTGAAATGACTGAAGAAGATATTAAAAAAGAAAAAGAAAGAGTATTTACAAGAATAAATAAATTAAAAGAAGAAATTAAAAGAGCTAGAGGCATGTTATTAAATGAAAGTTTCATTTCAAAAGCCCCTGAAGAAAAAATAATTTTGGAAAGAAAAAAACTTATTGAATTCGAAAAGGAATTAGATATTTTAAATAAATAAAATAATATTTTAAACAGTTTATTTTGTTTTTTTATTTTTTAAAATAAAAAAACAACCAAAAGGTTGTTGCACAATAAGCCGCGTTCTGTTTTTCAGATGATCATTTATCTACCTTACGGTCTTTGATGTAGTTCATTTCCATAATCAAAGTTCCCCTACCAAATTTGGGTTTCTAGCTCGCGGAGTTTACCGCGTTTCACTCTAAATTAATAGCTCGTCTCTGTGGCACTTGTCGTCTAAGCTAGGGTTTATTGGACCCTACACGGACCCTACAACCATCTCAGGTTGTGCTAGCGCGGACTTTCCTCTGCTTTCACAGCAATCATCTAGTGCTTTTTTATTATATATTTATTAAATAACATACTATAATAAATATTGACATGATAAAAGAAAAAATTATAAATATAGCAGTTATTGCCCACGTTGATGCAGGTAAATCAACACTAGTAGATGCACTATTAGAACAAACAGGAACTTTTAATGAAAGAGATGAAAAAGTAGAACAAATTATGGATAGTAATGATCAAGAAAAAGAAAGAGGAATTACTATCTATTCTAAGAATGCCTCTGTTAATTATAAAGGTGTAAAAATTAATATAGTTGATACTCCAGGACATGCTGATTTTTCAGGAGAAGTAGAACGTATTATTAAAACAGTAGATACGGTTATCTTACTTGTGGATTGTGTAGAAGGACCAATGCCACAAACAAGATTTGTTTTATCTAAAGCATTAGAAAATAATTTAAAACCTATTCTATTAATCAATAAAATTGATAAACCCGGATCAAGAATTGACGAAGTTATTGATTCTACTTTAGAATTATTTTTAGAATTAAATGCTTCAGATGAACAAATTGAATTCCCTATTCTTTATGGAATTACAAAAGATGGAATTGTTAAAAAAGATTTGAATAAAGAAAAAAGTGATGTTTTTGATCTTTTTGATTTAGTTATTGACCATGTTGAAGATTATCCATTTAATGGTAATGAAAATCTTCAGTTACAAATTTCTTCTTTAAATTATGACAATTATTTAGGAAGAATGGGTTCTGGTAGAGTAACAAAAGGAACTATTAAAAAAGGTGATCGTTTAAGTTTGATTACTAATAATGGTCAAACAAAAACTTCTCAAGTTGCTAAGTTATTCGTTATGGAAGGACTAATAAAAAAAGAAGTTAAAGAAGCCTCTGCAGGAGAAATTGTAATAGTTTCTGGCATTAGTGACATAACTATTGGAGATACTTTAAGTAGTTTAGAAAATCCCGAACCTATGGAACCCATTAAAATGGAAGAACCAACTATTAGTATGAATTTTTATGTTAACGATTCTCCATTGGCAGGTTTAGAAGGAAAAAATGTTACTTCTAGAAATATAAAAGAAAGACTTTTAAAAGAAATTGAAACTAACGTTGCATTAAGAGTTAATGATATTAAAGACGAAGATGGTTATGAAGTTCAGGGTAGAGGTGAACTTCATCTTTCAGTTCTAATTGAAAGTATGAGACGTGAAGGTTTTGAACTTGCAGTTTCTAAACCTAAAGTTCTTTTTAAAGAAGTAGATGGATTAAAATTAGAACCATATGAAGAAGCTACAGTAACTTGTGATGATGAATATTCAGGCTCTGTTATTAATCAATTACAAGAAAGAAAAGGAATGATGATTGACATGGGAGTTCACAACAATCAAACTAGAATGGTATTCAAAATTCCTACTAGAGGGTTAATTGGTTATAGACAAACATTTATTACAACTACTCGTGGTACTGGTATTCTTGAAAAATTTTTCTTAGAATACGATGTTTATGCTGGAGAAATTAAAGGTAGAAAAAATGGCGCATTAGTTTCTACAGAAAAAGGTCAAGCCGTTGCATATGCATTATGAAAATTAGGCGAAAGAGGACAACTAATTATTAAACCTCAAGATAAAGTTTATGAAGGTATGGTAGTTGGTATTAATTCCAAGTATCAAGATTTAAATGTTAACCCTGTTAAGGGAAAACAACTTACTAATGTTAGAGCTAGTGGACATGATGATGCGATTCGTGTTCCTATTCCTGTAAAAATGAGTCTTGAAGAGTCATTAGAATTTATAGAACATGATGAACTTCTTGAAGTAACTCCTCAAACATTAAGAGTTCGTAAAAAAATTCTTGATAAAAGATTTAGAAAAGTAACTAGAT
>JAIFTM010000043.1 GCA_019661745.1 Mollicutes bacterium PWAP
CTTAATAATATAGTAAAATATATAAGTAATATAAATTTTGGTTTTAATATCAAAAAAAGCAGTTAATTGAATTTCTTTCGTGTGCCTGAATGCCAGGTGGGAAGTTTAGAAGATTAACGAAGACAACAAAAAAAGGAGACCATAAAAAATGGCAAAACAATTAATTTCTAATAAAAAACTTATGGAAGCTGGTGTTTATTTTGGACACAAATCTTCTCAATGAAATCCTAAAATGAGTTCATATATTTCTCAAAAAAGAAAAGGTACTCACATCATTGATTTATCTAAAACTCAAAAAACTCTTGAATTTACATATGACTTAATTAAAAGATATGCAGAAAGAGAAGCAAAATTTATGTTTGTTGGTACTAAAAAACAAGCTAAAAAAACAGTAAAAGAAAATGCTCAAAGAACTAACTCTTATTTCATGACTGAAAGATGGTTAGGAGGAACATTAACTAATTCCAGAACTATTCAACAAAGAGTTAAGAGAATGTTTGAATTAGAAAAACTT
This sequence comes from Mollicutes bacterium PWAP, assembly GCA_019661745.1. Lineage (GTDB taxonomy): Bacteria > Bacillota_I > Bacilli_A > Mycoplasmatales > Metamycoplasmataceae > JAIFTM01. Next base: position 515 of record JAIFTM010000043.1, read on the forward strand.
AAAAATAATGATTATCAAGGTTACACTAAAAAAGAAGGCGTTATGTTTGATAAAGAATACAACAAACTTCACAAAAATCTTGAAGGAATCTCTAACATGAGACAAAGACCTTCAGTAATGATAGTCGCTGACCCTTCTGTTGATGCAATTGCTGTTAAAGAAGCAAAAAAACTAGGAATTAAAGTTATTGCTATTTGTGATACTAATGCTGACCCCGATAACATTGACATTGTTATTCCAGGAAATGATGATTCTGTTAAATCAATTTCATTAATTATAACTTTACTTGCTGATGCTATAGCAGCTGCTAATAAAGGTACTGAACTATATGCATTTAAATCTGATGATGAAATTATTTTGCCTGAAGAACTTCCTAAACCAAAAAGAAATAATAGAAGATTTGGTAACAGAAACTTTAATGCACCTAGAATATTTAATAATAATAGTGCGCCTACCACTGCTCCAAAAAAAGTAATTTCTAAAATGAATTATAACACAATGACAGTCGTGCAACTTAAAGAAGAAGCTAATAAAAAAGAACTAAAGGGTTATTCTTTAATGAAAAAATCTGAATTGGTTTCACTTCTTGAAGGAACTAAATAATTATGACTGATGCAAAATTAATCAAAGAACTTAGAGAAAGAACGGGTTCGGGTTTCCTTGATTGTAAAAAAGCTTTAGAAGCATCAAATAATGATATTGAAGCTGCTTTGGAATGACTACAAGAACGTGGACAGGCTAAAGCTGCTAAAAAAGCCGGAAATATTTCTGCAGAAGGCGTTTCAATGACATTTTCAAACAAAAATGCTGTTGTTATGATGGAATTAAATTCACAAACAGATTTCGTAACTACTAATTCTGAATTTTTATCATATGCTTATAAAATTGGACAAGCACTTTTATCTGGAAAATTTTCTTCTTCTGAAGAAGCTAATAATGTTAAAGATTCTTCAGGTAAAACAATTAAAGAAATTACTATAGAAGCAACAGCTAAAATTGGTGAAAAAATCATCCTTAGAAGAGCTGTTAAGTTTAATATAGAAGAAGGCAAATCGTTCGGACATTATACTCATTCCAATAAAAGAGTTGCTGCTATTTTGGTACTTGAAGGCGGAACAGATGAATTAGCAAGAAATTTTGCAATGCATGTTGCTTCAATGAATCCTCAATACTTGAATTCAGATGCTATACCAACTGTTGATATTGATAAAATGAAAAAAGAAATTTCTGAATCAGAAGTTATTATGTCTAAACCAGAAAAAATTAGAGAAAAAATTGCAGAAGGAATGTTATCAAAAAAACTTTCTGAGCTTACTCTTGTTGATCAAGAATTTGTTATGGAAAAAGGTAAAGTTTCTCAACATATTAAAAATGCCGGAGCAAAAGAAATTTCTATGTCTAGATTTGAAGTTGCTGAAGGTATTGAAGTTGAAGTTGTTGATTTTGCTGCAGAAGTTGCTGCTCAAATGGGTAAATAATTTACTTTAATATTTTTAATTAAAATCACGAATTATTTTCGTTTTTTATTATTTTAAACCTAGAAATAAAAAAAGTTGATATTTTATTAATGAATAAAAAATAATTTTATACTTATTTTTATATTAAAATATTTATAAGGAGGTTTCTATGAGAAAAATTGGTCCAATTGTTTCAATAGTGGCTGGTACATTTACAACAATTTTTGCTATTCTAGGCATTTTAGTTATTTATGGCCAAATGGATGGTAATGGTTTTGTAGGAAATTATATTAAAACTATTAAAGATAATGATGTTTCAATAAAAACTATTTTATTTATTCATTTAGGTTTGGGGCTTGTCCAAATTTTATTAGGTATTTTTTCAATAAAAAAAGCTAGAGGTATATCTTCAATTATTTTATTAATTGTTTTTGCTGTTTCGTTTGGGTTAATACTTTATTCATCTATACATAATGATGAATGACCTACAACTTCAATAATTAATTTAGTTATTTATGGAATTGCATCAAGTGGTTTAATATATGGTCTTTTTAAAGGGAATAAATAAAAATTAAAATACCAACTAAAAAAGTTGATATTTTTTTTATTAAAAATTAAAAATTTATTAATTACTTTATAATAAAATAAAGATTTTCTAAAAAAGAAAATAACTACTATAAATTAAAAATTTCTAAAAATTAAAGGAGAATAATATGAAATACTTAAATTTCTTTGCTCTTGGTGGTCAAGATGAAAATGGCAAAGATGCATATATATTTGAAAATGAAAATACCATTATTATGATAAATGCAGGAAATAAAATTCCTATCAAAAATGATTATGGTATTGATTCGCATATAGCTGAATTTGAATATATTAACAACAACAAAAAATTTCAAGGTATTTTTATTACTCATGCTCAAGATGAAGCTTTTGCTGCTCTTCCATATTTATTAATGGAAAGCCCAAATAAAAATATTTATGGTTCTGCTTTTACTATTAATCTTGTTGCAAATAGACTAAACAAGTACAACATCAAAAAAAATTCTTATAAATTAATTATTGTTAAAGAAAATGATGAAGTACAATTTAATAACTTAACTGTTATTCCTTATGAAGTTCTTTCTTCAATGCCAGGATCTTTAGGCTATAAAGTTACTGATAATGAAAATACTTACTTCTTTGTTGCCAATAATACTGAAGGTAATATACCTAATCTTCCAAAAGTTTCTTATAAAGAATTATCTAAAAAAATTGGTAATATTGATGTTTTGGTTGCAGACACTTCAAAAGCTCTTGAAAGAGGTAAAGCTTCTGAAAAACATGATGTTAGTTTTTATTTAGATGAAAAATTAAAAAACAATATTGAATCTAATGAAAGATTGATTGTTGCGGTTTATGATGAAGATATGTCAACAATACTAGAAGTTATGAGAGTTGCCAAAAGACATAATAAACCAGTCGTAATTTATGGTTCTGCATTTGACTTTGCTTATAAAACTTACAAAAAAGTATTTAAATATGAAAATATTGCTGATATTATGGATTTTAAAGAAATGAATAATTCCAATAATTCTATTATTTTAGTTACTTCAACTTGAAGTAGACTTTTCCAACGTATTGTTAGAATCGCAAGAGGAAATGATGTTTTCTTAAAACTTAAAAAAAATGATCATTTATTAATGGTTTGTCCTCCTAAGAATGGTCGTGAAGTAGAATATTCTGAATCTTTAGATGATGTTGCTAAAGTAACTGGAAATATTTATGAATTATTAATGGATAAGCATTCTCCCCTTACTTCTACAAGAGATGATATTACTGAAATGGTAAAACAATTTAAACCAAAATACTTCATACCAATTTCTACTTTATATAGAAATATGATGCTTGCCAGAGATGAAGTTGCAAAAAACACCAACATTGAGCAAAAAAACATTGTTAACTTAATTAATGGGCAAGTTTTCAAATTATCTAATAAATTAGAAGTTTCAAGAAAAACATTTGTAAAACCTGTTAATGATGTAATTATTGATGGACATGGTATTGGCGATATCTCTAAAGAAGTCATTAGAGAAAGAGAAATTCTTGGACAAGGCGGGCTTATTACAATTAATATAATTTTAGATAATGAATTTAAAAAAGCTATTAAAAAACCTCATATTCAATTAGTTGGAGTTACTACAAAAGAAGATTTAAAAGAAACTCAAGAACTAATTTCTAGTTGAGTGTATAAAATATTAGATGATCCTGAATTCAAAACTAATTATGAAAAACAAAACAAAATAAGAAGAAAAATACAAAGATTAATAGAACGTAAGTTTAATAGAAAACCATTAGTTATAACTACTTTCTTTTTAATATATAATAAAAAAAACGATAGATTAAAATCTAATATAAAAAATAAAAGGAGATCAAATGCCAAATAGAAGAAAAAGTTCTTTTAGAAAACATAGAGAAAGAAAAATAAAAAATGGAGAAATCAAAAATTTAGAACGTGGTGAAGATAAAATCCTTTATAAAGAACAATCTAAAAAAATGAGAAAAGAAAAAGCTCTTTTAGAAAAAACAGAAAAAGAAAACAAATAAGTTTCTTTTTTTATTTTATATTTATAATTTTAAAATGAAAAGATCTAATTATTTTATAGATATAAAAAAAAAACCAAAAGATAATATTAAAATAATTGCATTATTTTTTATTCCATTTATTATTTCTTTATTTATTTGTATATTATCTTTATTTTTTAGAATAAATAAGTTTGATTATTTATTTATAAGTTATTTTACAGAACCTAATTATTTTATAATTTCTGGTTTGTTTATATTTCCTTTATTAATGGGTATTTGTATTATTTTACATCAAATAAAAGGTAATATTTTTGCCAAAAGTTTGTTATGAATATTTTCTTTTGTAATGCTTATTTCAATTTTAATAGGAACTTTTATTTAATTTTTTAATTTTATTCAAAAAATAATTTTTAGTATATAATAAATTTAGGTCACCATAGCGGCAAGGTCCACCTGATACCATCCCGAACTCAGAAGTTAAGCCTGCTAGCGCCGACGATAGCGTCAGTAAAAATAGGGAGTGGCTCTTTTTTTTATTTTTTTTATCTTTTTAATTAATTTTGACAATTGGGACAATAATAAGTTCCTCTTTTTTTTATTCACCCTTTTTTTATTTTAGTTTCACATATATAACAATTTTTATCAAAAGAAGCCAATTGCATTTTGGGACCATAAGTCATTTCGTGTTTTTCAAAAGAATTAAATTTTTCTGTAAAAAATGCCCCTTCATTATAAATTTCTTTCATAACTAATTCACTTAATTTTAAAATATTTTCTCATTCTTCTTTTGAAACTTGATTTGTTGCTTTAAATGGGCTAATTTTAGCCCTAAAAAGAACTTCTACTGAATAAATATTACCTAAACCACTTATTAATGATTGATCTATTAAAGTTGCTTTAATTGGGCTTTTTCTCCTTTTAACTTTTTTAATAATATCTTCTGATTTTCAATTTCAAGGATATTTTCCTACTTTTTTGTTTATATAACTATCCATTTCTTCTTTGCTTTCATAATAAAGAATATGTGCTCAACTAATTGGATCTCTAAAAACTAAAGTTTTACCATTGCTCATTTTAAAAAAAATAAAATCATAATCACTAAATTCTTTTTTTGCTCATCTTCAACTTCCATCCATCATTAAATGAGAAACCATAAAATCTTTTTTATCAAGAGAAAATATAATATATTTACCTTTATTATCAATATTAATTATTTTTTTATTTTTTATTTTTTTTATAAAAATATCACTAGTAATATTTTTTAAAATATTATTTTTTCTAACAAATACATTTTCAATTTTCAAATTTAGTATTTCTTTATTTAGTTTATCTCTAACTATTCATACTTCAGGCAATTCAGGCATACTTTTATTATAAAAAATAATATATCATTTATATAATGAATAAAACTAAAAATACTAAAATAATTAAAAAAAATAGAAAATTTGGTATTTCTATGTCATTTTCTGTATTATTTCTTCAAGGACTTGAAGGATTTTTGCTTCCTTTATTTGGTATTTTAACTTTTACAATACTTATTGATGTTACTTCACCTATATTTTCCATTATTTATAGCATTATTAAAGAAGTTGTTATTTCTTTAATAATGATTGTTAGTATGCCTGTTATTTTTATAAAAAGTACAAGATTTTTAAAAAATAAAATTGGATTATTTGTATTAATTGCCGGCGCCTTAGGAACATTTTTTGGTAATATATTTTATATTTTAGCTATAAGTATTGCAGGAAGTGGTTATGGCTCTACTTTAACAAGTTTTTATCCCATATTTACTTTATTTTTAAGTTTTATAATTTTCAAAGAAAAAACTAATTGAAAAGTGTTTATAGGTATTGGAATTACTATTTTAGGCGGAGCTTTATTTGTTTTGTTACCATCTTTAATTGAATCTCAAAAAGTAACTCCAAAAGTTATTTTAGGAATGTTTTTTGGAATGATTTCAGGCGCTTTTTGAGCTGTTGAAACCATTTTTGTTAAAAAATCTATGATTGTATCTGAAAAAAAAAATTTACCAATAAAAAATTTAGAAATTATTTCTATTAGAACTTTAGGTGTTTTAATTTCGACAGTTTTGATTTCATTGCCAATAAGTTTTGCTTTTGGAGATTCTCCTTTAGTCTTTAAATCTATTTTAACTAGCTATCAAGTTGATTTATTAATTATTGGAATTTCAATTTTTGTATTTTTATTAAGATTTGTTCATATTTTGAGTATTTATCATGTGGGTGTAAGAGTTACAAGTAGTATTGATACTAATAATTTTTTAATACCTGCTTTATTGAGTTTTATTTTTCAATATTTTGGTGGAGAAATTGGAACTATTTATTCTCAAGAAGCTCCTGTTTGATGATCACTATTATTATTTATTCCAATTGCTATAGGTGTATTCTTGGTTGTTTTTTTCTCAGAAAAAGAGAAAGATCCTAAAGAAAAAAATTCCTTTAAAAATGTTATCAATGAAAAAAATAACATTAGTGAAGTTAGTGATCATTCTTAAAATCAAAAGTATAATATCAAAATCCATTTTTTAATCTTTATAATTACCATTATGGAATTAAAAGATTTAGATAATACTCCTAAAAAACCAGGAGTATACATTTGAAAAAATGAATATGGATTACCCATTTATATTGGAAAAGCTAAAAATCTTTACAATAGAACAAGACAATATCTAAAAGGACAAGAGCACTCTTATAAAATTGGAAAAATGATTTCTAATGTTGTAAAAATGGATTATATTGTTACAAACAATGATAAAGAAGCTTTAATTTTAGAGCGTAATTTAATTGAAAAAAATAAACCTATTTATAATATTCTTTTAACCGATGATAAAAGATACCCCTATTTAAAAATTAAGCTTTCAAAATCAAATAATTTAGAAATAAAATTTCAATTCAGAAAAATAAAAAAAGAAAAAAACACTTTCTTTTTTGGTCCCTTTCCAACAGGTTATGGAGCTAAAAATTTAAGAAATATTTTAGAAAGAATTTATCTTTTTGAAAAAGGAATGCCTATAAAAAATAAAAATTATCAATACTGACTTGAAAAATTTAATGAGTTAAAAAAAATATTCACTAGTAGAAAAAGTTTTTTTACAAAATTTATTATTGATAAAATGAATATTGCAAGCGAAAAATACAATTATGAATTAGCAAATGAGTATAAAAATGCTCTTTATAGCATAGGTTATTATGATAATAATCAAGCGATAGAAGTTAATATTGAAGAAGATGTTGATGTATTAGGATTTTATATAAAAGATGAATTTATTTTATTAACTATTATGTTTTACCGTTCAGGTATGATGCTTTCTAAATATGATTATATTTTTGAAATGGGCAATGATGTCGAAACCTCTATAGATGAAATTGTTCATGGCTTATATAAAATAGAAGAAAAAACTAAAATTTATTCAAATTATAAATTTGAATTTATAAATTCTTTTGTGCCTAAAATTGGTTTTAAAAAGAAAATGGTTGAACTAGCAATAAAAAATTCTTCTCAAGAGTTTGATAAAAAAACTCTTTCTTATAAACAAAAAAGAGCAATTAATATTGATGGACTAAAAGATTTGCAAAAAATGCTTTATGGAATTGATGTAAGTGATATAGCAATGATGGATAATTCTAATACTTCAAACACAAATCCTGTTTCTGTTGTTATTAGATATCAAAATGGATTTAAAAATTTTAATAAATATAGAAAATATAATCTTGAAGTTGGCAGCAGAAAAAGTGATGTTGATTATATGAGGCAAGGAGTTATTAAATTTTTAAGAAGTGAAAAAAAAGATCTTCCTTCTTTGTTTATAGTTGATGGGGGGATTCAACAAATAAATGAAGTTTATGAAATGTTATTAAATGTTAATGTAAAAGTTGTTGGACTTGTTAAAGATAAGAATCACAATACAGATAGATTAATTTCATATACTGGAGAAGATTTTAAACTAGATAAAAAAAGTAATCTTTATAAATTTATGTCTCAAATGCAAATTGAAGTTGACAATTATGCCAAGAGAAAACACAGATCTAGAAATCTTTCATCTATTGAAGGCAGTCTTTCATCTATTGAAGGAATAGGACCTAAATTAGAATCTAAAATTTTAAATCATTTTAAAAATTATCAAGCTATTTGAAATGCAAATTTAGAAGAATTATTAAAAGTAACAAGTAAAAGTATTGCCAAAAGAATAATGGAAAAATTTAAAAAATAAATATAATTCTAATAGATACTTATATTAAAAAAGGAGCATATTATGACAAATGAATTTATTTTTGCAACTATTATTATTTTTGGATTTTTAATAATTGCATTAATTTCTTGACCAATTGGGCTTTATATTAAAACCAGACATTTTAATCCCAAAAATATCAAAAGAAAAAGTCCCGATTCTAAAATTAGAACTTATTCTCAAATTGCTGAAGCAGTAGAAGTAATGTCAAAAGAAAAAATTGGCGCTTTGATTACTTTTCAAAGAGATGATGACTTAAATGTATTACAAACAGATGGCATAAAATTAGGTTCATTAATAGTTTCTAGCGTTATTGTTGCTTTATTTAGAAAAGAAAGCGATGTTCATGATGGGTCAATGATTTTATATGGAGACAAAATAGAAAGAATTGGATCTTTTTTTGAAATTGATTTTTCTTCTCAAATTAAAAACAAAAATTTTGGTGCCCGTCATAGGGCTGCTTCGGGGATTACCAAAAGTAGTGATGCTATTTCAATTACTGTTAGTGAAGAAACTGGAAAAATACATATTTTTGAAGATGGTATTCCTAAATTAGTTAAATCAAAAGATATTTTTGAAGAACTTAATAGAAGAATTAAAGGTTCTAAAAAATTTAATAAAATACCAGATAGTATTTAATGTTTGTTATGTTTGAAAAAACATTTTTTTACATAGTTATTTTATAATTTTAAATATCAAAGGAGTAATAATGAGCTTAAAAATAGCTATTCATAAAAAAGATGTTAAATTAATAAGAAAAATTGTTTCTGATTATACAACTAGTGAAATTGCTGATTTATTAGAAACTTATAGTATTCAAGAACGTTTTGTTTTTTTTAGACTATTAGATAGTAAAAAACAATCAGAAATTTTCGATTCTCTTGAACCAGAATTTCAAGAAGAATTATTTAGACTTTTTTCTGATGAAGATATTAAAGAACTTCTTGATGACCTTTATTCCGATGATATTGCTGATCTTGTCGATGATATGCCTGATGAACTTTCGACAAGAATATTAAGAAATACTCCTAGCGAAAGAAGAAATGACATTAATAAACTTTTAAAGTATGATGACGATAAAACTGGTAGTATCATGAGTGTTGATATTGTTTTAATTCAACAAGAAAGAACGGTTGATCAAACAATTAATATTATTAGAAAAGCTCGTGAAAATATTGAAATTACTAATAATGTTTTTATTGTGGATTCAAAAAATAAATTAGTAGGATTTGTTGATTATTCAGACCTTTTATTTAATGATGGAAATAAAAAAATTAAATCTATTTCAAAACCTATTGCATCTTTAAAAGTAAATACCGACAAAGAAGAAGCAGTTAATCTTTTTGCTGATCATGATCATTCTTCTCTTCCTGTTGTGAATAGTCAAAATAAAGTTATTGGAATGATTACAGCTGATGATGTTATTGATGTAGTTATTGAAGAAGCAAATGAAGATATTGTTAAAATGTCTGGTCAACAAGTCTCTGATGTTCCTTATTCAAAACAAAATATTTGACAAATTTATAAAAGTAGAATTCTATGACTTTTATTATTGATGGTATCTGCAACATTAAGTCAAATAGTTCTTGATGAATTTCAAAAAATATCTCAAGATATTGTTGGTATCATTACATCTTCTTTAATGATTACTATATTGCCTGTTATTTCTGGAGCTGCTGGTAATGCTGGTAGCCAATCATCAACTAGTATAATTCGTTCATTAGTAATTGGGGATATAAAAACAAAGGATTATAAAAAAATTTTTCAAAAAGAACTTTTAGCTTCTGCATTAATTGGTTTAACTCTTGGCATTGTTAATTTTTTAAGATTAATGATTTATTATGCTGCCAAAGGTTATTTAAGTGATGGGAATGATATTGTAGATCAAGGATTAACAAAATTCCTACACGCTAAGAATATTGTTATTATTGTTCTTTCCGCCGCTGCCTCTATTGCTTTATTTGTTGTTATTATTCTTGCAAAAGTTGTTGGTGGAATGCTTCCCTTGATAGCTAAAAAAATGAAAATGGATCCTGCTGTAATGGCCGCCCCATTATTAACTACCCTTATAGATGCACTATCTACTTTAATTTTTATAGGAATTTCAATTTCTATTCTTTATGGAGCATTTATTGCATAAATCTAAAATTACACATTTTTATTTTTTTTCTTTATTAATCTTTTATAATAATAATTATTAATATATTTATGGGTAAGTACTCAAGTGGTGAAGAGGCGTCCCTGCTAAGGATGTAGGCGGTTATGCCGCGCGGAGGTTCGAATCCTCTCTTACCCGCCATTTTTTTTTACTTTTTTTTATTTAATAAAAATTAAATTATTATTTTACAAAAAAAATTAAACTTTTAAACGAAAAAAACAAAATTTTTATTTATTTTAACTATAATAAATTTATAAAAGGAGAAAAAATGAGTACTCAAACTACAAAAAAACATGTTAGCTTTAAATCAATTAAAAGCTCTTTATGAATAATTTCATTCTTATTCATTGCTTTTGCATTATTATTGTTAACAACAAATATATTAGAATTTTTACTACCTAACTCAAATAGTTTTATTCAATTCATGAATAACAACGATCAATTATGAATAACTTGAATCGTGCCTGCTATTTTTGTAAGTATTGCATATTCACTATATTTAATTATTCATTTTCAAATGAATAAAGCAGAAACTTCATATTCGGAAAATAATAAAAAAAGATCTAATTATTATCATAAAAATTCAATTTTATCTATTGCAATGTTAATTGTGACTTTATTAGCTGCTATAGCTTTTATTGCAATCGGTAGTTTTAAATGATTATCTAATAATGACTTAGGAGTTATTTCTACATTATGAAATGGTTTCGGTATTAATTCGGGTGATTTTAAAATTGGTATTACAATTTATATTTTTACTGGATTTATTATATTATCTATTATC
>JAIFTM010000044.1 GCA_019661745.1 Mollicutes bacterium PWAP
AATAAATATATTATTGCTTCTCTAGCAACAATTACTACTGCTTTGCCTATTACTGCAGTTATTAGTTGTAGTTCAAAAAGTGAAGATAATTTAAAATTAGATAATCCTACACAGAACAATTCAAATATTAGTCCTAAAGTTGGAACTTCGAATAATACGCCACATCCACATAATTTTTTTAACAGCCATATTAAAATGAGGCCTGGATTTATGGGCGTTATTGATTCTATTGAAAATATTCTTTCTATATTTCAAAAAGGAACTTTAGGTTTTACTGATTTTGGAGAAAGACCTGGTCAAGAAATTGTTGATGGTTCTATTCATTCTCTTTTATCCGGGCCTTTAAATAATCTTTTAGATGTTTTTGGCTCTGATATAAATGATTTATTATCGTCAAACCAATTTTTAAATGCCTCATTTACAGATTCAAATGATTTTTCTCTAACGATTAAAAATCTTATTAACGTAGTTGATAAATCAATTTATATTCTTGATGATTTTTTAAATAAAAGTTCAATTAGACAAACTAGTATTGATAATACCATTAAAGCATTAATGGATTTAACTCCAGACGTTTTAAGTAAAATAAAAAAACTTATTATTTTGCTTCCAGATATTTTATGAAAAACTAATGGTGATTTTACAATGTCTGCAGCCAAAAGTCTTTTAAAAACATTAATCACTCATATTTTTGATGGATTAGAAACAACTCTTCCTCATGTTTTTGATAGAAATGATAAAGACAATAAACTATTCGAAGAAATAAAAAACTTTTCATGGATAGATTTTTTAAAAAATATTGCCAAAAGTATTAATATAGATTCAATAATTAATATTTTAGAACCAATCAAAAGCGATATTAAAGATATGATTGTTTCTTCTTATATTAAAAAACTTGAACTTGATAGTGATGGGAAAGGAACAGAAGGCGAATATATTTCTAAAGTTCCATCAATTTTCAAACCTATTGTAAATACTTTTGCACTTGATCTTGAAAAAAATATTAGTATTTTATTTGATTCTCATACACTTGATTTTGAGAAAGTTAGAAAAGATATTGCCAATCTATTACTTAATATAAAAACAAATATTAATGATTGAAAAATGTTAATTCCAGGAATTGTAGATTCAGTTATGAGTTTAGAAATTACTAAAGCTGATATTTCTAAAAATATCGTTGCAAAAAATTTCAAAGAAACATTTTCTATTACAGATAATGATGTTATTAATATTAAAAATGATTTATCTAATGGAGAAATAGATGGTTTTATTAAAATAATAATAAAAAATGGATCAGCTTTATTAACAACTAAGCTTCATGATTTTATTAAAGATTCTGTTAATGATTTTATAACTAATTTAAGTAAACCGAATAATAACAATAATAACAATAATAACAATAATAGTTCAAGTCTTGTTTCAAGTCTTGTTTCAAGTCTCGCAAGTTCATTTGTAAATATAGGTGAAAATGATTTAACTTATCTTTTGAGCGAAATGTTTGCTCCTGAATTCCATGATTCATATGATTATGAATTTGTTGATGGGTCTGCTACCAAAGACTCAATTGATCAGAAAAATTTAACTGCTGCAGAATTAGCTTGAGGAACATGATTAAAAAATTCTGGGATTTTAGGGTTTGGATCTACAAGCGGTAGGGTAGAATGAAACAATAATATTGGTACTATTAGGATTGTTGCTAGACAAAAATCGGGATGATTTGGAATAAAACAGGATGTTTTTGAAACTATTGAAATACGTAGAACTCCAACAACACCTGCGTTGGTTAAAACACAAAATATTCCACAAATTGATTTAATTGATTTAATTCATAATTGATCGAAAGCTGCTCAACAATTAGCTTTAAAAACATTTTGATCACAAGTAGAAGCCCCCTTTATTCAATTATTGGCAGATAAAAATATTTCAAATGTTATTTTTACAGGCCATAATAAAATAATTATAAAATTTAATAATGGAGATCCTGATTTACAAATCATTATTCCTAAATTTATTGCCGATGCATTAACTAGCTTATTTAGTGGTCAAGATAAATGAAGTGATGTTATTTCTAATGTTATTAATGATTTACAAAGTAGTCAATCATTAATTAATTTTGAAATTATGTTTAAAGATATGTTTTCTAATTTAAACAATGGTATTTCTTATATAGGAAACTTATTAAATCCTTTAATTAATTTAATTTCAGGCAATCAAGTTGATATTAATGGTCAAGATGCCACCTTAAATACTATTGAAGTTATAAATATTATTGATGAAATGAAAAATAATAATATTTTCCTTCCACAATTAGAAGGCATTAAATTAACGGAAAACCAAAATAGTCAAATAATTTTAGATATATTCAACCTTTATAAACATTCCGTAAATGGAACTACACCTACATACAATTCAATTGAGAATATTTATTTATCTTCAACTTCAGAAATAAATAAACAATTCAATATTCAAGTAGCTCAAAAATTAGCTGCTGCAAAAGCAAGACTTAAATCAATTGCCGATCATAAAATTAAATTAATAGAATCTGCAAAAACTGAATTGAGAAAGAATAAATCTTCTATTATTGATATCACAACATTAAAACCTATTAGCGATGCTAAAATAAATGAATTGTTAACTAAATCTCTTGAAAAACTAAATATTTCTAATATAAAATCTAAAAATCTTAATGAACAAATATTAAAAAATATTGACTCATCTGAGTACAAAATAATTTTAGATGTACAAAATGAAAAAGAAATTGAATCAATACTTCAAGAATTATATAAAATTCCTTCATCTAAAAATTGAGATTTGATAACAAAAGGTTTAATATATTCTAAAATTAATGATATGTTGAAAAAAGGAATTAGTAATGGTTCAATTATATTAAATATTGGGTTAACACTCTAAAAGAAAGGCAAATATGAAAAAAATAAATAAAAAATGAATAAATTTAACTTCTACATTAATAATGGTTACGCCAATCATTACTGTTATTAGTTGTGGGGCTGAAAAAAAAGATGAAAATAATTCATCTTCACACAAATCAAATGGTTCGAATTTTTCTAATATTCAAAACACTTTCACTTCTAAAAAACTTAGTGAAATTTTATCAAATGCGGCTTTATCATCATCTTTTGCTGAAAAAAATTACGCTAAAATTTTAGTAGATAATGAACAATCTATTAAAGCAGGAGATAAATCATCAATGTATAATGCCGTTGCTGGATTAATCAATTCTGGGAAATATACTGAATCCAAAATTAAAGAAATGATTAAACACACTTATGATCACCCTTCTTGAGATGATGTTATTAGAGGTGGCACACATTCGAAATCCTATTTAGCAACTATCGATCTGATTAATAATTCACTTCCCACAAAAATTACTTCTAATTTATTTGGTTTGGAATTAGATTTATTAAATCAAAAAAATGATCCAAGTAAAATGGGAATTGATTTAACATTTGAAAATAATTCTATATTTAATTATGAATATACTTTGACTGGAGATATTGATAAAGGACATAATTTATCAATAAAAATTACTGAAAAAAATCATCTTAATGACCCTTATTATAGTTTAGAAAAAATTTTTATAATTAATGACAAAAAACCTTCCATTTCTCCAAAAGTAAATGTTAAAAATATGGAAACAATGTCATTATTTAATCTTTCAATTCAATCTATGACTCATGTCTCTAATAACAGTGTTAAAAATATAGATAATGCTTTAATGAAAGCCAGTTTAGAACCATTAAATTATTTAGCAAAAACATTTATTTCTCAACATGGAAGTACAGCAAAAATTACTTTTGATGGAAACCCCTTAACTGGAATTCCTATTGTTACAGAAGATGTTGAACATACAATTAAATTAGTTGATAACAAAAATCATTTAATTCAAGGTTGAAAAATAAATATTGTCGGTCCCGTAACTCCTAGTGTTGCAACAAAACTTTCTTATTCACAAATTGATGCTATTGTTAATGCGTCTGTATCAGCAACTCCTAGTTCATTAAATGATGTTAATATCGCTCTTAAAAATGCTGGATTAGATACTATCAGTGACTCATTTATTATTCATTTATTTACTCAACCTGGTGATACTTTAAAAACTTTGGTTGATGATAGACCATTAGATAAGAGTTCAGTTCTTGATGACGGGCAACCTCATATTATTAAAATTCAAGACTCTAACAATAGAGATTTACAAATATGAAAAATTGCTGCAATAACTCCTGTAGTTCCTCCTGTAGTAGAAATTACTGATTCACAAATTAATGATATTGTTAATGCGGCTTTATCAGTAGCTCCTAATTCATTAAATGATGTTAATATTGCTCTTAAAAATGCTGGATTAGAAGAAATAAAAGACACATTTATTATTAGTTTATTTGCTAAACCTGGTGTTACTACAAAAACTTCGTTTCAGTGAGAATTTGTAGCTAAGAGTTTAATTCTTGATGATTTTAAACCTCATATTATTAAAATTCAAGACTCTAAGGGTAGAGATTTACAAATATGAAATATTATTGCAAAAGCCCCTGTAGTTCCTCCTGTAGTAGAAATTACTGATTCACAAATTGATGCTATTGTTAATGCATCTGTATCAGCAACTCCTAATTCATTAAATGATGTTAATATTGCTCTTAAAAATGCTGGATTAGAA
>JAIFTM010000045.1 GCA_019661745.1 Mollicutes bacterium PWAP
CATTTCTTTTATAAGGTCAAAATAGACCATTTTAGACCTTTTACGACCTTTTGTTAATGTTAAGGGAAGTTTACTAATAGCAAGTTCCGTTGAAGCTTGTATGCTATCATTTATCTTATTCTCTGAAACCTTAAAATTCTCTTGATTACTTAAAGGAATAAACCATTGTTCTAACATTGAATTATGTAATCTTGTTCTCGACTTAAACAAAGTAGGAACTACATATGTTAATTTACTTTCATTATTACTTGCTTTTAGTACATTAATTAAGTTTGTTAAACCTTTAAAACTATCTTGCTCCATAGATGAAGGAACGACTATTTCATCTGTTAATTTTATGACTTCATTTGTAATTCTACCAAAGGTAGGTGCGCAATCTATTAATAAGTAATCAAAGGATTGTGAAGCAATTGTTTTAATGTTATTAAGAATCTTATTAATATTTTGTGAATCTATTGTCCCATTAGTAATTTCTACTTCTAACATTGAAAGAGAGAAATCAGAACTAATAACTCCTATTTTATTTTCATAAACTCATTTAATAGATTCTTCGATTTTAGAATCTCCTCTAAATAAATCTGAAAGATTATTTTTTTCATCATCACCATTTCTTCCAAAACGAGAAAGAACAGAACTTTGTGGATCCGTGTCAAGTATTAAAACTTTTTTATTATTTGAAGCAATCGCTCCTGATATATTTGTTGTAAGTGTTGTTTTTAAAACACCACCTTTATTATTTAAAAATGCTATTGTTTTCATTATTATCCTTTCATTATTTATAAAAATGGAAATTTTGATTTGTTTTTTTCATCAATAATTTCCTAATTAATTAACAAAATTATAACAAGAACTTAACAAGATTATTGTTTATTTTATTTACACTACACTTTATATGACATATGACTACACTTAATAAAGAAGGGTTTAAAATGAATATTAGCAAAACCAATATGGTGTATATGATAAAAATTTTGTTATTTTAATGTATAGAAATTCATAATTTAATTTGTTATAATTTATTTGTAGAAAGAATATTGTGGAAATGCATAAGTCAAACTTAATGCTTCAATATTTCTAAATAGTATCGTTTGATCTATTGTGAACTCTTAAGATTATAATTCTTATTCTGTTTTAATATAGAGAAAGCACAACTTTTGTGCTTTTCTTTCTTCAAAAATAATAAGGAGGTCAAATGACAACAAAAATAAAATTAAAAAGTGATCAATTCAAAAAAATGATCGATCCCAACGGGAATAATAATAGTTGTATTGCATACATTAATGTAAAAGAGTTAATTAAAAATAAAAATCATTTTAATGACTGATTCTCACTTAATCCAAGGGCACAGAACCTTGATACAAATGTTTCAAAAAGAATCCTTGAT
Source organism: Mollicutes bacterium PWAP (assembly GCA_019661745.1). Lineage (GTDB taxonomy): Bacteria > Bacillota_I > Bacilli_A > Mycoplasmatales > Metamycoplasmataceae > JAIFTM01. The sequence goes on from JAIFTM010000045.1 coordinate 1,385, forward strand.
TCATTAAAAAGTAATAACAATTTTCACTTACTAAATAGAGGAATTCTCTTTTCAGTGAATAGGGTATCATATGATAATAAAATAAACGAAGTGGAGTTTATTTTTTCTGATGGTGAATTGCATGGAAATATAGATGGAGGTCATACACTTAGAACAATATTAGAGTTAAATTCAACTGAAGCAAAAAATGTTAATAACTATGTATTTATTGAATTCATTGAAGGGATTGAAAATAAAGAAGATGCTATTGATCTCGCTGAAGCTAGAAATACATCTGCTGCAGTGGATTTAAAATCAATTGAGAACTTAAAAGGCTCATTTGATGAGATCAAAGAACTAATGAAAAATCATGATAGATTTAAGGATAGAATAAGATATAAGATGTTTGAGAAACCTACTGATTCAAATACGGTCATGATAGATGTTCGTGCTCTAATTGCACTAATGAATGTGTTCAATGATAGGATATATGATCCAAATGACTCATCTGATCACCCAATACAATCATATTCTGGTCCTGCTGTCAGCTTAAGAAAGTTTATTGATAAATATGGTAAAGATAATATTGATGTTAGAAATGACGATCTTAGAAGTAAAGTTAAAATATGAGATCAACTTTTTATGTTATGAGACGATATTGAATTAAAAATTAATAAATTTTTTAATAAGATTAATAAAAAGTTTGCTTCAAAACACTCGTTTGTAGATCTTAAAGAACTTAAAGATGTTAAGGCAGGAAAAATAAACTTAACTAAATGAGGTCAAAAGGAAATTGTTGATAAAGTTGCCGGAGTTAAAAAAACATTTAAAATTCCTTCTGGAATTGTATATCCAATAATTTCTGCTTTTAGAGTATTGCTTGATGAGGAAAAAGAATTCAAAGATTGATACCTTAACCCGATTGATGTTTGAAAAAAAATTGGTACTAGTCTATGTATGGTTGTGCATAACCACTTAGAAAATTCATCAAGAGATCCTGAAATATTTGCAAAAAATACTGCAGTTTGAGATTCTCTCTATGATAAAGTTAAGGCGTATAAACAAGAGAAGTATATTGAAAAACTTGAAAAAATAAACCATAACAAATTTAAATAGATTTTCAATATATGCTGTGAAAGGAGTAAAAATGAGTAAATTAAAACCAGGTCCAAAGCCAAAAACTAAAGACGGATCTCTTGATCAAAGAAGAAGAGACAGAAAAGGCAATGGCAGTGACAATAAAGGCATTAAACCTGCAAAATAATACAGCGTTAGCTGTATTTTTAATTTCTATTTAAAAAAATAGTTAAAAAAATCTAGTACTAATCAGATCACTTATAATATTATATAAAAATAAAAAATACTGTCTAGTGATGATCTTCTCTTTATATTTTTTAAGGCCATATTATTCATCTACATTGAATGTATAATTTGCTTTAGCTTTTTCCATTTGTTTTGCATACTTTGCAATTACCCTTACCATCTCATTTAGTTGATTGTGTTTATTTAATGATATTTTTCTTACAGTTTTTGGAGTTTGTTCTGAATATTTCTTATGACCAACTTGAGAAATCCCTTTTGTATTTTTTTAAAAAAGTAATCCATAATGCCTTAATATCAAAATTTAAAATGGTACCATAATTGTAAGAATCGCCTGACAAACTTAACGAAACTCATTCATTATTATTTGTATTTTTATATTTTTTATCATTTGAACCACACCCAACAAAAGAAACCAATGGTAAAGAAACAACCATCAAACTTCCTAAAATTAAACCAATTTTATTTGTTTTTTTCATAACGTTCTCCTAATGAATTAACAAAATTATAACAAAGATCTTAACAAGATTATTGTTATTTATATAAAAAAGTTAAATAAAAACCCCTTACCCCTTAAAAGGTAATTTAAATTTTATTTAACTTTTTTTTATTTTACAAAACCAAAACATTAAATAAATCTATTAAATCTCTCTTTTCAACAATTTTAATAAAGAAAATATACGGAAACC
>JAIFTM010000046.1 GCA_019661745.1 Mollicutes bacterium PWAP
GTTAATAACCATATTTTTGCATAATGGTTAATTGAGCACTTTTTTTATTAATTTTTTTATTTTTAATAAGTGATTCAATTTCTTTTTCTACTAAAGATTTATTTTTAAGATAAATTTCATTATAGCTTTCATTTATTTTTCTAACTTTTTTACCAACATAAATATTATATTTAATTTTTTCTTCTGTTAATATTTTATGAAGATTAAAACTTTCAGAATATAACATTGCTTTCATTTTTTTTGTTCTTAATATAATTTTAGAAATTGTGTTATCTTTTGACAAAAATCTCCCTTTAATTAATTTATTTCTTCCTAAATTTGAAATTTGTTCCAAAATTAAAACAACAGCAATAATAACTAATATATATGCACCCAATTCATGATAAAGCCTTAAATCTGTTGCAAACATAATGACATTTGCACCAAAAACACAAGCTCCAATGGCTCCAATTTCAATTAATGATTTAAAGTTCATTTCAACTCTATATAAAGCATTACTTAAAATTATTGGCATTACTTGAGCCAATAAAGATCTAGTGGTTATTATTCCTTTGCTATTCCCCATTGTTTCCAATGCTTCTTTACTAGAAATATCTATGTCATCTATTTTTTCATAAGTTAATTTACCTAACATACCAATAGAATGAATTCCAAGTGCCAATGCACCAGCAAACTCTATATGATTTCCCGTTAAAGAAAAGAAAAGAATTCCATATGTAAATGCAGGTATGGAGCGAATAGATATAAGAATAATTCTAAATATTCATGAAAAATATTTTCCTGAAACATTTTTTGAAGCCAAAAGACCAAGCGGAATAGAGAATATTAATCCTATAACAACTGCGCCGATTGATATTGAAATTCCAATTCCTGCAAGATAAATAACATTTTGCTTTTTAGGAAGAATAAATTGCCCAAAATCAGGATTAAAGATATCTGAAATTGAATTTTTAAATAATTGTTGTTTTATTTGAGAAGCCATTCTTCACTCAGTATTTATTAATGATAAAATAATAATAAAAATTAAACATAATAATAAAACAAATTTTACAATTCAAAATTTAGATTTTTGCATTTCTACTTGCTTTTTAAGTATTCAAAGGTTTCTATTAGAATCAAATTCTATTTGCTTTTCACGTTTTTCAATTACAAACTTTTTAAAACCTAACGCTATACATTCAATTAGTATAATAGTAAAAATTAAAATAATTAGTACAATACCTAAATGGCCTCATCTAGAAGAATTTTGATAATCACTACTAATTAATAATCCAACTGATTGAATTCCAACAAGCCCCAATATAGCACTAAAACGAATTGTAATTTCAAATGCATAAACGCCATAAGAAAGAATACTTCTTGATAAATAAGGCGCAATTGATCTAAGAGTACCTCTAATTTTTTGATTTCCTGCCGCATCCATTGCATCCAATGAAGATAAATCAACAGAATCTAATTCTTCATATAACCATTTTGACATTAATGTCATAACAAAAATACTAATTGTTATTGTTGCAGTTAGTGTAGGAGAAAATAATTCAAATAAAATAAATGCATATATCAAAACAGGAATAGCGCGAATAATGCTCATAATTATTCTAAAAGGCATATATATATATAATTTTTTTACAATACTTTTGCTACTTAAAAGAGCCAAAGGAATAGAAAATATAATTCCTACCACTACTCCCAGAACTGAAAATAAAATTGTTTCTCCTAATAAATTAAGAGTTTTAATAACTGTATCTGTAATACTAATATCTGCTCTACCAATTCTTATATTTTCATAATTAAATAATTTTTTGAAACTATCGCCAAAAGATTTTAAATTACTAGTAAATCCAGGTTTTATTACAAATATTATTGAAATAATTAAAGCAGTAATTATTAAAGCTAAAATTGTAATTAATCAAGGATTTTTTTTCTTAACAACTTGGCCATTAATTGAAACAACTTTATAGTTATTAAAATTTTTAAAACTGCCTTCACTTTTAAACATTATTTTTTGAACCTTTCGTAAATAATTTTTTATTTTTAGAAAGATCTTTGTATTGGGGAAATTCTTTATATAGTTTTTCTCTTTTTCTTTTAATTTCTTTTAATTCATGATTATCAAATCCTTCCAATTCTTCACCATAAATTTTTTTCAAAACATTCATATCAACTTTTCAACTACTTCCATCAAAAACTATTTTTCCTTTTTTAACACCAATAATTCTGTCTGCATAAGTTAAGGCTAAATCAACATGATGTAAATTCAAAAGAACAGTTTTTTTTGATTCTTTATTAACTTTCAAAAAACTATCCATAACTTCTTTAGCCATTATTGGATCAAGAGCACCAACGGGTTCATCTGCTAATATAATAGAACCATTTTGGGCAATTGTTCTAGCCAAAGCAACCCTTTGTTGTTGACCTCCAGATAGTTCATCAGCCCTAACATAAGCAGTTTCTAAAATATTAACATCGGCTAAAGCTTTTAAAGCAATATTAACATCTTTCTTAGAATAAATACCAAAAAAAGCTCTAAAAGGATTCATTTGACTTAATCTTCCTGAGATTACATTAGTTAAAACAGAAGATTTATATATTAAATTGTATCTTTGAAAAATCATTCCAACATTAGTTCTATATTTTCTTAATTGTTTACCTTTTATGTTTTTTAAAGCAAAGTAAGCTAGATTTTGTTTTTGAAATTTAATTGTTTTTTGTTGTTCTTTATAAATATCATCGAATATTGTTTCAAAATCATAAGATAAATCAACAACATGCGTTGAATCATTATTAGATTTTTGAATTTGAGAATTTAATTCATAATATTTTTTATTTTTA